>DASWAC010000461.1:0-13146 GCA_036391335.1 Ktedonobacterales bacterium | reverse complement strand
GAGGCGCCAGGAGTGGCGCTGCACCGGTGGATGGCCGAGCATCGCACCCTCCAGCCAGCACGTGTCAGGCGCAGCGTTCCGCTGCAGCTGAGCGAAGAGCTCACCCAGCAGGTGCTGAGTGCGGCCATCACCGCCGACATCCTCCGCCTGGCCGTTGACGGACGATCCATCAGCTTCGCCCACGGCATCATCACAGCCAGTTACGCCGCCGACTGGCTCATCGCACAGGATGACGAGACACTCCCCCTCGACGGCATCCTCCTCCGCCCCATGATCGCGCCGGCCTTCATGCACTGGGCCGGGCGCATCGAGCGGCCATTCACGCTGGGCCAGCGGGCGCTCGGCCTGCGGCGTGGCAGCACCACCGTGGCCCGGCAAGCTGGCCTGAGTGAGCAGGTGCCGACAAATAATGCGTCCCTGGCGCTGGCTACTCTGGCCACCTGCACCGGCGTCGCCATCAGGCTCGCCTACGCGCGTCGCGAAGGAGGGAATCCTGCGCAAGCCATCGTTGGCAGTGAGGCGTTCATGCGCGATATCCTCGACGAGACGCAGCAGACCCTCGCCGATCCTCAAGAAGCGCGAGCTTTCTTGCAGCCGCTGCGGACCCTGCGCAGTTATCTCGGACAAGACACCGATGCCGCTATCAATGCGCTCGCCACGGAGCCCCAGCTCTCGCGGCTGACGCGTGCCCAGCTCTTCAATCTGCTCGGCGCGCTGGCCACCCCCGCCGCGCTTACCATGCTCGCCGCAAGCCTGCCAGAGACCGATCCGACCCTGCGCGCCGGGGTCAATCGAGGCTTCGAGCTCGCCGGCTCGGCGGCCATTCACTTCCTCCAAGAGGAGATGAATAGCGGCGACGCGCGCATTAGCGCCCGCGCGCGTGAGGTGCTCGTCGGCCTGGGCAACACCTCCATCGCGGCGTCACCCACTGCGCTCTACACGACGCTGCGCACCCTCTCGACCGTCTCAGGCCCGGAGCGGGCGGCGTCCATTCAGGCGCTAGGCGCAATCAATAGCCCGGAGGCGCATGATGCGCTGGTCGGCGCACTCGATGATGATGACTCACAGGTGCGCGCCGCGGCGGTCACCGCGCTGGCACAACGCCGCGACCCCATCTCGCTGCCATTGCTGCGAGCACGAGTCACCATGCCAGACCCTCAGATGCGGGCTGCACTCGCGCAGGGGCTGGCCAACTACAGCTATCCTGAGCAGCTCAGCGATCTGAGCGCACTGCTCGCGGACACCGACGGCAGGGTGCGCACGGCGGCGGCGAGATCACTGGGCATGGTGGGCGATGAGCGCGCCATCCCTTTGCTCGACCAGCACCGGGCCGATCCGGATCCGCGCACGCAGGTCACCGTGCTGGCCGCGTTGCGTCGGCTCCGGGGTGGGTGAGCTCCGGGGTGGGTGATCATCAGAGGTATTTCTCGGCGTGGTGCGCGCGCGCAGGATTGAGGGAGTCCAGCCAGCCATGCTCACGCGAGACGTCAACCCCACGCTCAGCGGCCTCATGGTGGGTGAGATAGGGCAGCAAGTGCCCGTGCAGGTGTTGCTTCGCCGCGATCTTCCCCGCGTTCTCGCGGGCGCGCCGCCAGAGCAGCGCAGCGCCCATGGCGGGATCATTGAGCTGCGCCATCTCGGCAGACGAGGGGTGGGCATGCTCATCCCAGAGGCTGAGTCGTAAGTGCCTTGCCGTTGCGGGGTCCATCGCGGCGACATTGATCTCCGCGTCCCCATGCATGCCACGACTATTCAGGTTGGCGGAGCCGGCCATCCACCACACATCGTCCACGATGCACACTTTCGCGTGCACATAGACCGGGCGATAGCTAATCGTCTCGTCGCGATCTTCGCTATTCCCCAGAGTGAGCACGCGCAGGCGCTCGCGGTCCGCCCCACGGGCCAGCTTGCGGAGCGTCTGGAGGCCGCCATCGGTATACGCTCGCCCGGTGTTTGGATGATCGGGCAGCAGCATGGTGATCGTGACATCTCGACGCAGCGCCGCCGCGAGGTCTTCGATCACGGCGCGCATCTGCGGGCTCTGCGGCCCCCAGAGCTGGTTATCGAGGCCGAGAAACACGTCCCGCCAGAAATACTGCGACTCGAGGTAGATGTAGTGCCGCGCCTGCCCGATGGCGGCGCGATAGGCCTCGAGAATGGTCGTCTCGCCTCGCGGCAGAGAAGGATAGGTGCCAGGAGGGATGGTGCGACTGACTTGTGCCAGGACTCCACCACGAATGGGAGGGATGCTCGTCGCGGCGAGCGAGGCGGGCCAGGGCGATACATCACCGTGCCGGGCCGCCACATCGTCCCAGCGCTGCGCGATGTTGGCCAGCACATCGGCCACAGCGGGCCCTTCGATGCGCGTATGCACATCATGCCAGGGATGCGCGCCGGGCTTCGTGTCGAACACGCGCTCTTCGGAGGTGCAGGGATGGTGATTGGTGTCCCATCGGTCGTAGTCGCCGGTTTCCTGGCTGGTGAGGTCGACACCGCCCACGAAGGCGAGCGTGCCATCGATGACGGCGCATTTTTGATGCAGCGCTCGCACCGCGCTCGTGATGTGGCGGCAGCTATCATCCAGGAGGACATCAACACCGACCGCGCGCAGCGCATCAGCCTGGGCGGATGGATTATTCGTCAGGTGTGCCATGCCAGGAGCGTCCCACAGCAGCAGCTTGACCTGCGCGCCGCGGCTCACCGCGAAGCCCAGCACATTACCCACCGTCAGCTCTTGCGTATTCCAGAAGGCGATAGCCTCCGGGCTCAGCCCGGCATCGGCCAACGCCTGGAAGCTGGCATGCTCGCTTTCTGTGCCATCCTCCCGCGCCACCGTGTCCACGCCTCGCACCAGCAGCAGATCAGCGCGGATATCCCATGCGGCCAGCACGATGGATGAGCGCGCGGCGAGAAAGGCGCGAGACATCGCCAGCATCGTCTGGTGCCCATCGATGAGAGGCGTCACGATATTGCCTTGCCGCACCGGCGCGCCAGAGAACGCCCACCAGGGGGCCTCAGCATGGTCTCGCCGGCCGCCCAACCACCGCAGAACCTTCACAGGTGCCTCCGCCGCTTACTTGGAACGCTTCCCTTTGCCCCGTTTTCCATCCAGGTCCGGCCATCGCGTGTGGAAATCAGTCTCGCGTTGGAAGGCATCCGCGACGCGCAACAGGGTCGGCTCGCCCCAGGCTGGGCCCATCAGGTGCAGGCCGACCGGCAAGCCATCGCTGAATCCGGCCGGAATAGAGAGACCACTGGTGCCTGCCAGGTTCGTGGGAATGGTGAAGACATCGTTGAGATACATCGCGTAAGGATCGGAGAGCTTCTCGCCGAGCTTGAAGGCCACGGTCGGCGAGGTTGGGCTCAGGAGCACATCAAAC
The DNA here is from genome assembly GCA_036391335.1 of Ktedonobacterales bacterium. Taxonomy (GTDB): domain Bacteria; phylum Chloroflexota; class Ktedonobacteria; order Ktedonobacterales; family JADMIN01; genus DASWAC01. Next base: position 9,766 of record DASWAC010000461.1, on the reverse strand, counting down.
TGCTCATAGGCCTGATCGAAATCGCGCCTGATGAGGGTTCGCATCTTCTCCGCCTTGAGGTAATAGGCGTCGTAGTAGCCGGTCGAGAGCGCATAGGTGCCCAACATGACGCGACGCTTGACCTCGGCGCCAAAGCCCTGCGCGCGCGATTGCGCGATCGCGCTGCTGAGGTCGTCCACGCCCGTGCCGCTGGCCGAGAAGCCGTATTTGACGCCGTCAAAGCGCGACAGGTTCGCGCTGCACTCGGCCGGCGCGATGATATAGTACGCCGCGACCCCATAGCGCGTGTGGGGCAGCGAGCATTCGCCGATCTGTGCGCCCATTCCCTTTAGCGTGCTGATCGCCTCGTCAATCGCCCGCTGCACGCCAGGCTCGATGCCTTCCACGAAATATTCCTTCGGGATGCCCACCCGCAACCCCTTGATGGATCCACTGAGCCCAGCCACATAGTCCGGCACGGGCACATCCATGGATGTCGAGTCCAGTGGATCGCGGCCGGCGATTGCCTGCAATAGCAACGCGCAGTCACGCGCCGAGCGCGCGAGCGGGCCAACCTGATCGAGTGACGACGCAAATGCCACCACGCCATAGCGCGAGACACGCCCGTAGGTGGGCTTGAGCGCGGTGGTATTCGTCAGCGCGCCAGGTTGGCGCACCGAGCCGCCGGTATCTGTGCCCAGAGCGCCCATGGCTTCACCAGCCGCGACCGCCGCCGCCGACCCGCCACTGCTGCCACCTGGCACGCGTGTCAGGTCCCATGGATTGCGCGTAGGGAAAAATGCCGAGTTCTCGGTCGAGGAGCCCATCGCGAACTCGTCCATATTCGTCTTGCCGACCATGACCATGCCCGCGTCTTTGAGCCGGCTGATGACGGTCGCGTCATAGGGGGGCACGAAGCGCTCGAGCATGCGTGAGGAGCACGTAGTGGTGACGCCCTTGGTGCTCAGCACGTCTTTCATCGCCAGCGGGATGCCCGCGAGCGGCGAGAGTGCCTCGCCCTCCTGACGCCTCCGGTCGATGACCTCCGCCTCGCGAAGCGCCGCCCGATCGGTCACGGTGACGAATGCCCGCACCGAGCCTTCCACCTGCCGAATGCGGTCGAGGTGGGCGCGGGTCAGCTCGACCGACGATATCTCACGCCGCGCGAGCCGCTCAGCGGCCTCGTGGATGCCTAATTGCCAGAGCTCGGCCACCGGTCTACTCCTCGCCAAAGATCGCGCGCACGCGAATATAGCCCTCTTCGCTATCCGGCGCGTTGGCCAGTAGCTCATCAGTGGGCAGCGAGGTCCACGGGACATCCGCGCCGACGACGTTCTGCACCGGCAGGATGTAGGCCGTCGCGGGCACCTCGCTGGTGTCCGCCTCACTCATGACATTGATGTGCTCGAGGATGCTGGAAAGCTGCTCCCGCAACCTCTCACGCTCGTCATCGGTCAAGGCGAGCCGTGCCAGCCAGGCAACGTGATCTACCGTTTTACGATCAATACCCATCTATCCACTCCTTCCGGCCACACAGACTCAGCTCGTGACCAGGATGACAAAGTCTTGCTCGCCGTCAATGATGGGTCGGTCTGCCACTCCCACCTCATCAACACGTGAGCCCGGCGGCCCCGCACGCACCATGCGCTCGAGCGTGGCGACTGCCTGGGTATCTCCTTGCACCTCGGCCTCCACACGCCCGTCGAGCCGATTACGCACCCAGCCGGTGATCCCCAGCTGGCGGGCGCGGCGTCTCATGTAGTAGCGAAAGCCGACCCCCTGCACCTCACCACTCACCAAGAAGTGCCGTCGCAACATGGTGGGCATGGCACTCCTCTCGCCGCGGGCGCGACCATGATGGTCATGTCACATCAACTCGCCATCATCATAGAATGCCTGCAGGGTGAGCCGCAACCTCACTGGCCAGTGGCAAGCTGCGCACGTAGCTGCTGCCAGGTGGCTTGCAGGTACTCGGGCATCACCTTGGTGTCGGCCAGCACGGGCATGAAGTTGGTGTCGCCATTCCATCGGGGCACGATATGCAGATGGACGTGGTCCGCGATGCCGGCTCCAGCCACTGTTCCCTGGTTAATGCCGAGATTATAGCCTTGCGGATGCATTGCCCCATCGAGAGCGCCGATGCACCGCTGGGCCATCACCATCATCGCCGTCAGCACCGCCGGCTCGAGCTGGCCGATGCCTGGCTGATGCGCATACGGCGCGATCATGAGATGCCCGTTGTTATAGGGGAAGCGATTCATGATCGCGTAGCATGTGTCGCCTCGGAGCAGGATGAGGTTCTCCTCGTCCCTTTCTTCGCCTTCAGCCGGCTTGACGCAAAAGATGCACGAGTCATCATGCGACGAATCGCCGGTGATATAGGTCATGCGCCAGGGCGCCCAGAGATGCTGCATGGTAGAGAGGTCTCCTTCGCTAGCGGCTCAGCACAGTGCTATAGAACCCGACGAGGAAAAAGAGCACGAAGAGGATAATGCATAAGAGCACGATGACCGTCGACGAGATGCCAGAGCCTGCCTCGCTGTGCGTGGGCTCTACCGGGTGCAGCAACACCGTCGTCTCATCGGCGTGCTCAGCTTCATCGCTCATGGCATACGGGCTGCTAGATCGCGACAGGCGCGAGACGGGCTCGCCTGGCGCCAGCACCTGCGTTGGCTGAGGCCCACTGGCTGCTACGCTGGCCGCGAGGGGCTTCGTGCCCGGCACACGCGACATCGCCTCTGCCCGCGACGCGCTCGTCGGCTGCTGCGCCCACAGAGGGGACCGTGAGACCTCAGCACGGGCGGCGCGCACCATTGGGGGCACATCCTCCGGCTGCGGTGGCCGTAGCTGGGCTAGCGCCTCGGCGGTGGTATGGAGATCCAGCATGAGCTCAGACGCGCTTCGTGTCGCACCCGCGGCCGCACGCACCAGGGCGCGCACTGGCTCGCTCGTCTCGGCGCGCAGCCCACGGCCAGGGCTGCCACCGCCTTCGCTTGCTGGCCCGGCAAGGAGCGACCAGAGCAGCAGCCCAAGCATGCGCACGTCACTCGCCTCGCCTGTTGCCCGCTCAGCTAGCGTCACGCCCGCCAGAGCAGGGTCAGCGCGCATCTGGTTGGTGACGTCGGTGAGAAAATCCTCGTCCGCAGGCATGCCAAAGCTGTTGATGTGCGCCTGCGCCAGAGAGTCTACCAGCACGGCGGCAGGTGTGAGGTCACCATGGACCACACCGAAGCTATGGGCGTAGGCAATCGCCGCGGCGACTTGAGCGACCAGATCTAGTGCGCGCTCGACTGGAGCGCCCCGCATGACGTAATCCTTGAGCGGTCGCGCCTTCGCGATGAGCTCCTGAATCAGGAAGAGATGACCGCTGTCTTCGATCGCATCTACATCGCAGATCGCCGCGGGATGCGAGAAGGCCGCGCTGGCTTCTAAGGCGCGGCGATAGGTGGCGATATGCTCACCAGGGATGACCTTGATCGCCACCGGACGGCGCAGGGCGAGGTCCTGACCGCGATACACCGTGCAGAGGGCGCCCTTGGCCAGCTCAGCGCCAAGCTGATAGCGTGACGCGATACGCGTCAGGTCGCTTGCCGAAAAAGTGCCCGCCGCCACGTGTGCCCTCCAATCGAGCCCGAGATGCCTTTGCCACCACACTCATGAGACAGGGTGCGAGGCAGCCTGGGGCATTATGCCACGCCAGTCGGCGCCGTGTCACGAGGCTAGCCCAGCCGCTTGCCGAGCCAACTCCACCGCCCAGAGCGCACCAATGCCGGCAGCGAATGAAGTCACTTGGATGCTGAAAGGTCCGGCATCGTCGCCAAGTAGCGCCAGCAGACGCTCTCTCACTATGCTGGCGGCCTGCGCCAAGGGACCCGCCAGGATGACGGCCTGTGCCTGCGTGAGCAAAGCGAGGCGCTGAATGGCCCTGGCCAGCCCCATGAGCGCGGGCCGCACCACGGCCTCCGCGGCGGCATCCCCCTCTTGGGCCAGGAGAACGATTTGGCCTGCGCTGAGGGCTTCGGCGCGACCATGGGAGGCGCGCAGCATCGTCGCTGTGGCCTCATCGGAGGCTGAGGCCACCCCAATATAGGTGCGCACGATTGCCTGGGCAGAGCTGATCACGTCGAGATGGCCATGCTCGCCACAGCCACAGCGGGGCCCCCCTTTCGCGACCTGCAGATGACCGATCATAGCAAGCTCATGGCGGATCGTGGGCGCGGTATCCGCCAGCCGGCGCCCATGCAGCAGCGTCGCGGTGACGGTGCGCGTGGCGAGCAGATAGAGTGAGCGGTCTGCCGGGTTCGGCTGCGCTGTCACGGAGGCGAGGGCGCCAGATTCGGCCAGGGTAGCCAGCGCGACTGGAATGCCAAGCCGCGCCTCCAGCGCTGTCGCCAGAGGCACGTCACGCCAGGCAGACTGTACGGGATACTTGACGACGCTGCGGCGGTCTTCGCTCAAGGTGGCGTCGAGAGCCAGCCCCAGGCCCTGAGAGGCTGGGTGGAGCTGGCCGGCAACGCGCGCGATCTGGTCCGCCAGTGCCGGCGGCCCGCCCGGGGTCATAGTCGCGGCATTGAGATGGGTGCCTTGCCCGGTGGAGATGGCTAGCTTGCCTCGGTCCAGACAGAATCCGAGATACTCACCCGCTCGCATAGCTGACCTCTTTGTCCGTTGCCGCGCGCAGACATGCGCAGCCTGAGAGTGTATCATACAGGTGCTCGTGGCCTCCAGGCGTCTCCTGCAGGTGCCTCTTGGCTCTAGGGTGGGCTGGATCAGTATAGCTTATGACTATAGGATATATTTAGTGGACACTGCGACTCACGATCGGAGCCACCTGCTTCGACTGGGCCTCAGTCGTGGACGCCTATGGTCACGAGATCGTGTGGTCCATGGAAGAGGCTCACGTGCCGGCACTGCGGCGCCCCTAGCTCCACACCTGCCGGAAATCTGAAGTCATCCGTGTATAGCTTTCGGCTATAGGAAGGCGCTTTGCCCTCCTGGCCCCCGACGTGGTATACTGCCCCCAGTCTATGGATGTCGTGCAAAGTGGGTCTACCCCGCTTTTTCGCTTCTCCAAAGGATTGACCAACTCAAGCACAGGGCTTCGCCAGCATCTGGCGCTGCCGACAAGGCGTGGTTCTGCCACGCCTTCCTTGTGCCGCGAGCATGCACGCTCTTCCGTGGCTATTTGCCCTCAGGTGCGTGAAAGGACTTTCACATGCGCTCAGAATTTCAGACCGCGGTTCGCCAGCTCATTCATGAGAAGGGCCTACCCGAGCATAAGGTGATGGAGGCGGTCGCGACTGCCCTTCTCGCCGCCTATCACAAGTCATACGAAGGTGTCGAAGACGTCCGCATCGAGGTGGACGCCGACGGCGAGGTCAAGATCTGGACCAACAAGCGGATCGTCGCCGTCGTTGATGAGCCATCGCACGAGATCTCGCTGGCCGATGCTCAACTCATCAAGCCACATGCAGCGCTCGGTGAGCACATCGAAGTGGAGACGCCGGAGATCTTCAATAAGATTCCCGCCCAGGCCGCCAAGCAGGTCGTGCTGCAGCGCATCCGTGAAGCCGAGCTCGACTATCAGATGGAATCCTTCAAGGACAAGCTCGATGAGCTGGTCCTGGCCACCGTGCTCCGCCGCGAGCACGAGACGGGCTCCTTTGTGCTCGATCTGGGCAACAAGGCCGAGGGCCTGCTGGAGCCCAAGGAGCAGATCCCCGGTGAACGCTTGGCGATCGGTCAGCGGGTTCGGGTCTATGTGATGCAGATCAAGCCACGACGTCCGCAGCAGCCGACGCCCATGGCGCTCTGCTCGCGCATCCACAAGAACATCATCCGTCGTCTCCTCGAGCTGGAAGTGCCTGAGGTGCATGATGGGCTGGTTGAGATCAAGGCGATCGCCCGCGAGCCAGGGAGCCGCAGCAAGGTTGCCGTCTGGGCGCGCCAGGAGTCCATTGACCCCATCGGCGCGTGCATCGGCGTGCGCGGCAATCGCATCAACAACATCATCAGCGAGCTGAACGGCGAAAAGATCGACATCATCCAGTGGAGCGCTGACCCGGCTCAGTTCGTCGCGAACGCGCTGAGCCCCGTCAAGCCGCTGAATGTCGAGCTGCGGCAGTCGGACACGACCGCACTGGTCACGGTGGCGGACCGGCAGCTCTCGCTGGCTATTGGCAAGGAAGGGCAAAACGCCCGGCTGGCCGCGCGGCTTACCGGCTGGCGCATCGACGTGGTGCGCCCTCCTGCCGGGGTCAGTCAGGATGGCGAATAGGCGCGAATCATGACGCAGCAAGCATCACCACCACCAAAGAGGCACAAGGCGCAGCCTGCCAGGCCACGCCACGTGCCACAGCGCACCTGCATCATCTGCCGCGAGATGAAGCCCAAGCGCGAGCTCATCCGGGTCGTCCGCACCCCGGAAGGACGCGTGCTGCTCGACCCAACTGGCAAGAAGTCCGGTCGAGGCGCCTATCTGTGCGCACGACGCTCTTGCTGGGAGCCGGCCGTCCAGAAGGGCAAGCTGGAGCACGCCTTTGAGCTCACGCTCAGCCCTGAGGATCGCGAGGCGCTCGAAGCCTACATCGCGACGCTCCCGGTCGAGCCCGCCCCACCCAAGCCGGCGCGCGCCAAGAAGCCACCGATCCCGGCCAGCTAGGCCTTATGTTTGCGTGCTCGCTGCGCGTGGAAGAAGGCCAAGAGCTCGTCGGCGGCTAGCGTGTTCAGCACGTCGGCAGCCCTCAGCCAGCCTTTGCGCGCCATGCTCACGCCATAGCGGACCAACCCCAGTGAGGCGGGCACATGCGCGTCAGGGCAGAGCGGAATCTTGACGCCACGGTCACGCGCCCGTCGTACCAGCCGCCAGTCGAGGTCGAGCCGGTGGGGATCAGCATTGATCTCTATCGCAACCCCCAGCTGGCCAGCGCGCTCGATCACCGCCTCCATATCAGGGGAGTAGCCCTCACGCTCCAGCAAGATACGCCCGGTGGGATGCCCCAAGATCGAGCAGGCTGGATGCTCCATAGCGTGAATCAGCCGTGCGGTTTGCTCGTCGGGGGGCAGATTGAAGTTGCTATGGATCGACCCGATGACGAAATCGAACGTCGCCAGCGTCTCATCATCATAATCCAGCGCGCCATCCTTCAAGATGTCACACTCCACCCCCTTGAGCACCCGAAAGCCCCCCGCATACTCGGCGTTGAGCGTGTCTATCTCCTCCTGCTGCCTGCGCACCGCCTCCGCACTCATGCCTCCCGCGTAGGCCGCGAGCTTGCTATGGTCGGTGATGCCGAGGTACGTCATACCCATCAGGCGGGCTGCGTCGGCCATCTGGCGGATGGTTGCCTTGCCGTCGCTCCAGGTGCTATGCGCGTGCAAGATTCCCTTGAGATCGCTTTCCTCGATGAGGTGGGGCAGCTCATGCCGCAGCGCGGCCTCAATCTCACCCATGTTCTCGCGCATCTCGGGCTCGATGTAGTCCATGCCCAGCGCGGCATAGATGGCGGCCTCATCGGCGCATGGAATCGCTACCTCGCCGCGCCACAGGCCATACTCGTTGACCTTGAGGCCATGCTGCTGCGCTAGCCCACGCAAGGTAATATTGTGGTCACGTGAGCCGCTGAAATGCTGGAGCAGGTGCGGAAATACCTCATCGAGCACCAGGCGCAGATCGACCTTGAGACCGGGATGGATGACCACGCTGGACTTCGTATCTCCCAAATCTGTCACTGCCGTGACCTGCGGCAGCTTCACGAAGCGCTGCATGATCGCCTCAGCCGCGTCTAGCGACGAAACACCACCGACCACATCCACATCGCCGATCGTCTCGCGCCGCCGCCGTAAGCTGCCGGCCACCTCCAGCCTCAGCAGGCCCGGCATACCGCGCAGCGCATCAACGATGCCGGTGGCGTATTGCTCGGCCAGATCCAGCCGATAGCGATCCTGGTGCTGCTCCATGAAGGCGATCCCCGCGAGGATCTTCTCCTGCATCTTCACACCAAAGCCGGGCACTCCCGCGATCTTGCCCGTCTCAGCCGCCTTTCGCAGCTCGTCCACGCCGTTGAGCCCCAGCGCCTCGTGGAGCTGGCGGATACGCTTCGCCCCCAGGCCGGGCACCCGAGACATCTGGATGACACCGGGTGGCACTTTTTCGCGAAGATCATCGAGCAGCTTCATCTTTCCCGTGCTCGCCATCTCGTTGATGCGAGCGATGAGCGTCTTGCCCAGCCCGGGTATCGTGTCGAGCCGCTTCTCGGCCACCAGGTGAGCGAGATCGGTGTCCACATTCGCCAGCGCGTGGGCCGCATTTTGATATGCCCGCACCTCGAACGGATTCCCACCGTCGAGTTCCAAAAGCGCCGCGATCTCTTCAAAGGCGGCCACGACACGCTGTCTCTCTAACGGCGCGGGAACGCCGGTGGGCTGATCACTCATAGCCTGGCCTCTCCATGTCTTTCGGGCGCAATCCCGACAGGTCGAGATCTGGCGGCTCACCGGCGTTGATGGCAAAGGGACTCAGCCCCTTGAGCCGCTTGGGAATCCATCGCTTGCAATCAAAGTGGATGGGCAGCCACGCCACCAGCTCGGCCTCCACGAGCACCACATCCCACGTCTCGGCATCGGGCAGATCATCTGCGTCGCGCAGCGTCTTCCCACAATAGGCGCAGCCGACTTTCTCCGCACCCACTGCCGCCTCTAGCCAGCGGTAGAGGAAGATATGGTAGTCCTCAAGAGACCTCTGGGCCGCATCCGGCTCAGGGTATCCCTGCCGGACAGGGTCAGGTGGCAGCACGAAGTCGCTGTCGCGCGCGCCAAGGCTCACGAACGGGCCCGCAGCAAGCTCATTGACAGGCGCATCCGGCTCGGCCACGATGTGATAACGCACCAGGCCTTCACGGTCGAACAGGTGCGCGAGCTCCGGCGTCAGTCTATCCACAGCATCGCTCATCTTCGCACTCGGTTTCGCACTCGGTTTCGCACTCGGTCATGCACGCTCACGTCCATCCAATATTAGGGCTTGGGGCATCCCGCGAGCCCGTCGTGATATACTCGCGTCGCGATTTTCTCAGCGGGCCGACGCCCGCGCCATGCTTGGAGGCATCAGATGACCCGTGACCGCATCGCGACTGAGAAGGCTCCGTCGGCTATTGGCCCATATAATCAGGCCATCGCCTCGGGTGACCTCGTCTTCTGCTCTGGCCAGATCGCGCTCGACCCCGTCAGCGGGCAGCTCGTCGAGGGCGACGTGCAGGCGCAGACTCGCCAGGCGCTCCACAACCTCTCGGCTGTGCTCCAGGCAGCGGGAGCCTCGCTCGATTCTGTCGTCAAGACGACGGTCTTCCTCATCTCGATGGCCGACTTTGCCAGCATGAACACGACCTATGCCGAGTTCTTCGCCGCTGAGCCACCGGCACGCTCGACGATCGCCGTGGCGGAGCTGCCGAAAGGCGCCCGCGTCGAGATCGAGGCTATCGCCATCCGGTCCCGCGCGTAAGCCACGCGTAAGCCAGACGCCCCCAGACGAGACTTGAGAGCACCCTGTAACGTATACTATATGGCCGTGAGACGTTACGCCTATCTTAATCTTCTCACGCCACCGGAGAATGTCGGATGAAAGATCGCACTCGAATTCGCTTGAGCGCCATGGAGCTTGTGCTCATTGGCACGCTCGGGGGTGCCCTTTTGCTCATTCTCCTCGAGGCCTGGCAGGATGCCCGGCGCCTTCGCGCCATCGAAGAAGCTCGGGATGACCAGTAGCCAGCATGTCTCCCTCTACAGACATGCG
>DASWAC010000460.1:0-8788 GCA_036391335.1 Ktedonobacterales bacterium | reverse complement strand
TGCGTGAGCTTATAGAGCTCGCCGCGCAGCACTCCCAGGAAGGCCGGACGCGCTACCTGCCGGGTCGTCGCGATGGGGGTAGTCAACTGTGCCGTAGTCATGCGGCGCCTCCGTTCACTTGATGATGGTTGCCGGTGAGATTCAAGAAGACCTCTTCGAGGTCCTGCGTGCGCGGGGTCACGCTATCAGGCACAAAGCCCGCCTGCACCAGGAAATACACGAGGTCTCGGCCTCGGCCGTTTGGCGCGGTGGTCACGATCGTCTCGCCATCCATCCTGGCGCTCGCGCCCCAGGCCTGCCCCCTGATGGTGGCCAGCGCCTGCGCCGGATTCTCGACGCCGACGGTGAACTCGCCATGTCCGCTGATCAGGTCGGCGACGGTCGAGAGCGTGACCAGCTTACCCAGGTTGATGATGGCCACACGATCGCAGATCTGGCGCACCTCACCGAGCACATGGCTGCTGATAAAGACGGTCTTGCCACTGGTGGCCAGCTGGCGAAGCAGGTCACGCATCTCAACAATGCCAGCGGGATCGAGGCCATTAGCCGGCTCGTCGAGAATGAGCAGCTCAGGGTCATTGAGCAAGGCCAGCGCTACGCCCAGACGCTGCTTCATGCCCAGCGAATACGTGCGCACGCGGTCTGACTGGCGATCGGCCAAGCCCACCAGGGTCAGCAGCTCATGGATGCGCTCGTCAGACACGCCGCCGAGGGTCGCGCCCACAGCGCGGAGGTTGTCGCGGCCGTTCATGGCGAGATAGAGCGCCGGGGTCTCGATGAGCGCGCCCACACGTGGCAGCAGGGTCGCCCGCTGGCTAGAGAGGTCTTGCCCCAGCAGCTCGATGGACCCATGCGAGGGCGCAATGAGCCCCAGCAGCATGCGGATGGTCGTCGTCTTGCCGGCGCCGTTGGGCCCGAGGAAGCCAAAGATCTCGCCGCGTCGCACTTCCAGGTCGAGCTGATTGACAGCAAGGCGAGCCCCATAGAGCTTGCTCAGACCTCGTGTGCGCAGCGCGACGCCTGCTGCGAGGTCCTGTCCGGCTGCCGGAGAAGGCGTGCCAGCCAGTGTCGAAGTCATGACAGTGTTCCCTTCATAACGTGTGTATATGGCCGCGGAGGGAGGAAGTGGGCTTCGCGGCTCTCACCGCACACAGCATATCTGCCAGGTGTCACCGGCCTATCGTATAGATGTCGCAACACTGTCGCAGGGCCAGAGTGAAGGTGTGAAGGGCATATCCAGGCGTCACTTCTTGCCTATAATGAGGCTCAGAGGCACCCGTGAGGTGTGCGAGAGAGGGAGTCACCGGTGGCGACGATTCTATTGGTTGAGGATGCGCTGGAGCTGGCCGAGGTCATCGCGCGGGAGCTGGAAAGCGCGGGCTATCACGTGCTGGCCGCCGGTGACGGTCTGAGCGCGCTCGACCTGCTGAGCAAGGAAGCGTGTGAGCTGATGGTGCTGGACTGGATGCTTCCCCGACTCGATGGGCTCGAGGTGCTCCGGCAGGTGCGACGCATGCCCGGGCCAATCGCCTCGATTCCGGTGCTGATGCTCACCGCCCGTGGCGAAGAGATGGATCGTGTCGTGGGGCTGGAAGTGGGCGCGGATGACTATCTGACCAAGCCCTTTAGCATGCGCGAGCTGGTCGCACGGGTGCGGGCGCTCTTGCGCCGTGAGGAAGTCATTCGCCAGACCTTGCGAGCCGACGCCGCGCCCCAGGGCACGGTGCTGGACTATGGCGTGCTCGAGCTGAACCCCGAGGCGCACCAGGTTACCCTGGATGGCGCGTCTCTCGACCTGAGCCCAACTGAGTTTACCCTGCTGCACTTGTTGCTGCGCAGCCCTGGCCGCGCCTTTAGCCGCGCCTATCTCATGGAGGCGGCCTGGCAAGAGGTGAGCATCGGGGGTGACCGGTCGGTTGACAATGTCATCTTGCGCCTGCGGAAAAAGCTCGGCACGATGGGCAACCTGATCGAGACGGTATGGGGCATCGGCTATCGCTTGCGTCCAGAGCATGGAGGCGCCGAATGAGGGCTCTCGCGATACTGCGCGATGCTGAGATCCGCATGCGCAAGCTCTGGCTCACCGCCTCGCCTCTGCGCGCGCTCAGCGAGACCCTGCTGCTCGCCGGGCTGGTCATCGGGCTCTCGCTGCTGGCGGCGCCGCACACGCCAACGACGGCCATCGTGCAGGTGGACCCGGCGCTCATCCTGCTCTCGGGGCCGGTATGCGCCACGTGGTGCGCGCTTCGCCTGCGCCCGGCGCACCGAGTCTGGTGGCGAGAGGCCCTGGTGGAAGGCTCGGTCGGGATCATTCTGGGCATATTGCCGTTCACCATCGTCGTCGTCTCAGTCTATATCTTCGTCGTGGATCGTGGCTATCAGCTGCAGCTCCCCACCGTGCGCGTCTTCGGCGTCTTCCCACTGGCATGGTTCGCGGCGCTGCTCTTTGGCGCATTCAGCCTAGAATTCGTGGTCGCGCGCATGGGGGTCAGAGTCGCACTCCTGTGGAATCACATGCGGCGCACCCAGCTCCGATGGAGTCTGACCCACGCCCAGCTCCTGGCGGCCGCGCTCGCCTCGCTCACGATCTTCATCCCTATCTCCCTCTTCACGCTGAGCTTCAGGGACCTCTCGGTGTACCGTCTGGTGCCTGCCGCGTTCGTCTTCGTAGTGCTGACCAGCCTTGGCCTGCTCATCATGCTGCCTTCCTCAGCGGTCGTCTCGATGTTCCTCGCGCGCTACATGAATCGCCGCCTGGAAACCCTCACCAATGCGACGGCCGCGCTGCGCGCGGGAGACTATTCGGTGCGCGTGCCGGTCACCGGCGAGGATGAGGTGGCGCAGCTCCAGCACGACTTCAACACGATGGCAGGCGAGCTAGAGCGCGCCATGCGTGACCTGCAGGCAGAGCGCGACACTGTCGCCACGCTGCTGCGCTCGCGTCGTGAGCTGGTGGCGGGTGTCTCGCACGACCTGCGCACCCCCGTGGCCACGCTGCGCGGCTACCTGGAATCCGCCCGCGCCCGCTGGGAGTCCGGCGCTGAGCAGCTGCCCGACATGCTACGCCGGGATCTGAGCGTGATGGAGCGCGAGACGCTGGCCCTGCAGTCGCTGATAGATGACCTCTTCACGCTCTCGCGGGCCGAGGTAGACCGCCTGGAGATGCATCCTGAGGCGACGGACGCGGTGAGTCTGGCGCGTGGGCTGGTGGCCAGCATGGCGCCGCTGGCATGGCAGCGAAGTCGCATCGAGGTGGTGGCGGACATAGGTCCAGGCATTCCACCGGTCATGGTGGACCCGCACCGGCTGGAGCAAGCCCTGCGCAACCTGGCGCAGAACGCGCTGCGTCACACGCCGCCTGGCGGCATCATCGCCATCAGCGTGAGCGCGGACGCGGGCCGGGTGTTGGTCGGTGTGAAGGATACCGGCGAGGGAATCCGGCCGGATGAGCTGCCCCACATCTGGGACCGCTTCTATCGCGGGGCGAGCGCCATCGAGAAGGGCAGCGGTGGAACGGGGCTGGGCTTAGCGCTGGTGAAAGAGCTGACCGAGGCCATGGGCGGCACGGTGACGGTGCGGAGCGTGCCGGGGCAGGGCAGCTGCTTCACACTCTCACTGAAGGCGGCTCAGGCTGCCGTGCGCCAGCCGCACACCCTGGCGGGCTGAGTGTGCGGGCGCGAGCGTCCGCCGTTTCCGGCGCGGGCTCCATGGGGGAGAATATCCTGAGGTGACTGGAAAACTCGTTTTCACCTTGAGGAGGTGGCTCCCATGCGCCAGGATCACTACACCACCATTCGTCAGGTTCACCGCACGGCCACCACGGTCATGCCATTGCTGACGGCTGCCATTGCCGTCTCAGGAGCCGTGCTGACCGCGATGGAGCAGAAGCGTGAGGCCGTCGAGCCGCTGCCCTCTGCGAGCGCCCAAACGCGTGAGGCGCGGCGAAAGGTGACCGCGGCAGGCTTTATCACCTCGCTGGTGGTCTTGCTGGTGAAGACCCTCCTGCTCTCGGCGGTAATCGCCGGGGTGGGCGCCGCGATCTATTTCGGCGACACGACCGTGCGCGCGGTGACCATCACCATCGCGGTGCTGGCGCTGCTCTATCTGGCAGAGCGCCAGGCGCGTGGCCGCCGGGCCTAGACATGCGAGGCCACTGACCTCCAAGATGGGAATCTGCCGCCCTGTCGTCACTGCGGGGTCGAGGCCCGCACGCCCGCTCCCACCATGGCCGCCAGCAGCCCCGACTGCGCGAGGCTGGCCCCTACGCCAAATGCCTTCGCCCACCATGGCGACTGGCTCACGGCGACTCCTCAAAGCTGTGACGCGCACCCAGCTCGTGCCCGGGGCCCCGCGCTCACTGCTCGACGGGCTCGCCGAGGGCGACCCAGTCCGGCATGCCACCGCGCACCGCGATGACTTCGCGACCGGTGCCGGCAATCAAGCTCGCGGCGATGGAGGCGCGGAAGCCGCTGCGGCAGAAGGTTGCGATCGCCTGCCCCTCAGGCAGCTCATGCAGATGGTCAGGCAGCTCGCCGATGTGCTGGTGCACCGCACCGTGGAGGTGCCCTTGCTCCCATTCACTGGGGCGGCGCACATCCACCACCGTGAGTGGATCATGCTCGTGGACCCGTTTTGCCAGCTCAGCCACACTGATGCGCGGGTATGATGCCGTCGGATAGCCCACTTCGCGCCAGGCGGTGAGCCCGCCATCCAGCACGCCCTCCACGCGATCGAAGCCGATGCGCACCAGCTGAGTAACCAGCTCGTGCAGGGCAGCTTCGTCGGGAACGACCAGCATCAGCGGCGCATTGAACGGGAGGAGCCAGCCCACGTAGGTGGCGAAATCCTCCTCGACCTCGATGCCGAGGCTACCGGGAATGTGCAGCGCGGCATACTCGTCAGCCGGACGGCTATCCACCAGGCGCGTGCCCGCATCCATCCTGGCGCGCACGGCGGCGGCACTCAGGCGAGGCGGCATGGAGAGCGTGCCCAATGGCGGTGGTCCAGCCAGGTTGATGGGCCGCATGTGTGCGTAATATGCGGGATATGGCCCGAAGCCCGCCAGGGTGTGCGCGACGAAATCCGCCTCATCGCTGGCCAGCACCACTACATTAGCCATGCGCTCATGCCCGATGGTCGTGCTCAGCTCGGATGACAGGCCGCCTGCCCCACAGAAGGAGCCGCCGCCATGAGTGGGATAGACCCGCACCTCAGGGGACAGCGCGGCGAGCAGGTGGGACACTGAGTGATATTGCTGGCGGGTGAGTGTGGACGTGTGATCGTGCCCCATCAGGTCGGTTCGCCCGACACTGCCCACCAGCAGGCTCCCACCGGAGAAGAGCACGCCGGGCGACTCATATTCTCCCTCACGCGCCACATAGCTGACATGCTCGGGAGTGTGGCCTGGTGTGGCCATGACCGTGAAGGTCACCTCGCCTACCGGGATCCGGTCCCCGTCACGCACCCCGTGGACGGCATAACTCACCGGAGCGTCGGCACTGCTCACGAGGGTCGCGCCCGTCCGCGCGGCCAGCTCGCACGCGCCAGAAACGTAGTCATTGTGGATGTGGGTCTCGAGGATCGCGGTGATGCGCACGCCCAGACGCGAGGCGGCCTCGAGATAGACGCCGACATCACGCCGTGGATCTATCACGGCGGCTTTGCTGGTGGTGTCTCCGGCGACGAGGTACGACTGGTGGCCCAGTCCGGGGGTGGTGAGCTGCTCGACTCGCATGGCTGCGCTCCTTTGCGTCAATGCGACCGTCAGCCATGATACAGCATCGCGCCGCCTGCCGGCATCTTTTGGTCATCGGGCCTGCGCGGCCCGCACCATCTGATGAGCAGCCAGATGCTGGCCAAACCTCTCACAGGTGGCGGCAGTGGAGGCGGTTGCGACCTCGGGCAGCTTTCCTCGCGGCAAGTCTACGCCGTGGCGCATGCGGAAATCCGTACCCGCGAGGTCGGCGGGCGCGCTATACTGTGGTACGTGTCGTGACTCGCCCCATGAGGAGGCTCCTTTATCAGCAATCGCATCATCGATCTGCGCGCCGAGCAGCGGCCTGAGCGCGCCTGGCTCGTCGGGCTGGAGATCACCAGCGAGGAGAGCCTGTTCGCCATCGAAGATTCCCTCGCCGAGCTGAGCGCGCTGGCCACCACCGCGGGCGCCGTGGTCATCGGGCAGACCATTCAGCGACTCTCCGCACCGAGCTCGGCACTCTATATTGGCCGTGGTCGCGCGAATGAGCTGGCAACGCTCGCCAAGGACCGCGATCTCGACCTGATCATCGTGGACGATGAGCTTTCCCCATCGCAGCAGCGTAACCTCGAAGAGCTCACTGACGTGCGTGTCGTTGACCGCACCGCCCTCATCCTCGATATCTTCGCGCAGCATGCCCGCACCCGCGAAGGCCAGATGCAAGTGGAGCTCGCTCAGCTCGACTATCGCCTGCCGCGCCTGACCGGTAAGGGCACCCAGCTCTCGCGTGTCGGCGGTGGCTCGCGTGGCTCCGGCGGCGGTGGCGCGGCTGGTGCGATCGGCGTGCGTGGCCCTGGTGAGACGAAGCTGGAGATTGACCGCCGGCGCATTCGCTCTCGCATTGCCGAGCTGCGACGCGACCTCGAAGCCGTCCGCGCGCAGCGCACTCAGCAGCGCCGGCAGCGCACTGGGCATGCCATCCCGGTGGTCGCCATCGTGGGCTACACCAACGCGGGGAAGTCAACGCTCTTCAACGCGCTGACCACCTCGAACGTTCTCGCTGAGAACAAGCTCTTCGCTACCCTGGACCCCACGACGCGGCATGTCACCCTGCCCACGCATCAGGAGGTCCTGCTCAGCGACACCGTCGGCTTCATCCAGAAGCTGCCGACCAGCCTCGTCGCGTCGTTTCGCGCCACGCTCGAAGAGGTCGTCGAGGCCGACATCCTGCTGGAAGTGGTGGATATCACCCATGAGAATGCCTTCGAGCAGAGCGCGACGGTGCAGCAGGTGCTGGCCGAGCTGGGCGCGGCGGATAAGCCACGGGTGACGGCGCTCAACAAGATAGACCTGCTCAGTGATCCCTCACAGGTGGATGTCGCGCCCTTCCCGAATGCCGTGCCCGTCTCGGCGGTGACACGCGACGGACTCGATGCCTTGCTGCGCACGCTCGGCCAGGTGCTGACGGAGGATATGGCCAGCCTCACCGCGCTGATCCCCTATGACCGTGGCGATTTGGTGGAGATCTTCCACCGGCGTGGCCAGGTGCGCCGGCAAGAGGCCCGCGAGGATGGCACGCTCATCGTGGGGCTGGCGCCTCGCTCGGTGCGCGGGCTGCTCGCGCCCTATCGCGCGGAAGGCGATAAGGCGGCCCTGTAAATCTCAGGTGATGTGCGCGTCATCAGAGGGAAGTCATCTCTCCACCGGAGGCCGCCCATGCGCCGCCCGCGCCACCGCTTGCCTTTGTGTCTGCCGCTGTTGGCCAGCCTCGCCGCCCTGCTCGCGGGGTGCTCACTCCCCGGCGTGCCCGGTGGCCCCACCGGACCGGCAGCACTGCCCGATGCCCAGCAAGTCTTCCGCCCGCTCGACGTCGCCACAAAGGGCAGCAACCTGGCCAGCCTCGACCCGGCGCTCATCGAGTTTCAGAGCGACTACAACCTGGCCCAGCTCATCTTCCCGCCGTTGGTCACGCTGGATGAGCACAACCAGGTGGTTCCGTGGACGGCGCAGCGATGGGAGACCAGCGCCGATGGGCTCACCTGGACCTTCCACCTCCGTCCGGGGATGAAGTGGTCTGATGGCGTGCCGATTGATGCCAGCACCTACGCCTATTCGCTCAACCGCTCACTGGATCCCTGCACAGAGTCGGGAGTGGCTTACTATCTCACCGGGCAGGACTCAGAGCTGATCAAGGACTCGATGGCCTTTCGCGACCGACTCTGCCCGCAGGGAGCGACCGTCGCGCCGGATACGCTCATTGGCAAATCGCTCATCGTAGGCGACGCGCAGACCCTGATCATCCTGCTCAGCCATCCGGCAGCGTACCTCCCTGCCGCGCTGACCTACTCCACCGCGTGGGCGCAGCCGCGCCAGCTCATCGAGCGTTATGGCGAGCAGTGGACTGATCACCTCGGCGATGACGGCGGCTTCGGCGGCAACCTCTTCACCGTGCGGCGCTGGGAGCATCCCGCCGGAAGGAGTACCTCAGCGCAACACGGGACGGCGAGTCTCGTGTTGCGCCGCAATGAGGCGTTCTGGGGTACGAAGGCGAAGCTGCGTGAGATTGACTGGAGCCTCTATCCAAGCCAGAGCCTGCTCTGGAATGACTTCACCGCCGGGTTTGGCGACAGCGCCAGCCCCGACGCCATCGAGCTCGGCGAGGCCCGTACGATGCCCGGCTTCCATCAAGACCCCGGCCTCGCCATCGCCTATCTCGCGCCCAATTTGGGCGCACCCCCATTCAACGACCTGCGCGTGCGCCAGGCGCTCTCCCTTGCGCTCGATCGCACCGCCCTCGCCCAACTGTCGCCCTATCCCCGCGCGCCGACGGTTCACATAGTCCCACAGGGGATGCCTGGTTATAATCCAGATCTGAAAGATCCCGCAGTACGCACCGGTGACACCGCGCTGCGCCCGGATGTGGCGCGAGCACGCGAGCTGTGGCAGAGCTACGTGGCCGACAAATGCGGCGGCGACGCAGCGAAGTGCCCAAAGATAGGTGTGCAGTATCGCGCCGGCGTCCCCGATCAGGCCGCAGCCGCCAACCTCTACATCCAGCAGTGGCAGGCGGCAATGCCTGGGCTGAGGGTGACC
>DASWAC010000459.1:0-2071 GCA_036391335.1 Ktedonobacterales bacterium | reverse complement strand
AGGAATGTGAGTCAACTTTGTGATACTCCTCTTGGGCTGGAGTCTCTCCTTCTGTTAGGTGCAGGGCATCCCATATGAGGCCGTGACGGTCTGGGGAGGCGAGCATGACAACATCACTCTTGCCCACACAAGCTGACACCTCGGCGCCGGCCGGGGCCGCCGCATTGGCTCGTCGCTATGAGCTTGACTGGCTGCGCGCCTTCGTCGTGCTTGGGCTGATCCCCATTCACGCGGCGGTCTTCTTCAGCAGCGCCGCCGACCTCTTCATCAAGAACAGCGACACCAATGAGATCATGGCGCTCCTTGGCGTCTTCGCCGGCTCGTGGGGCATGCCGCTGCTCTTCCTGGTCGCGGGCGCCAGTGCCTATTTCGCGCTGAGCCATCGCACCCCACGGCACTATCTTGGTGAGCGCTCGAAGCGCCTGCTCATCCCGTTCGCCTTCGCCACCCTGACGATCATTCCACTGCAGGTCTATGCTATCGTGGCTGGCGCGCCGGGGATCATCAGCAACTTTCACCTGCCGATACACGACCCAAACTTTACCTCGTCGTATCTGGCCTTCTACGTTGAGTATCTGCGCGGCTACCTCTACTTCCTGGGACACTTCTCGACTACACTGGCCATCATTTTCTGGGGGCACCTGTGGTTCATTCCACGCCTGTTCGCCTATGCGCTATGTGCGCTGCCACTCTGCTTCTTCCTGCGGAGCCCCCGTGGCATTCGACTGCTCGCCGCGCTGGATAGGCTGGTGCGCTACCCAGGCGGCATCTTCGTCTTCGTCGTGCCTTTAGCGATCACCGAGATGTTCCTGCGGGCCGTGAGGATCAACGACTTGACCTCACACTGGCCGCTCAATGACGACTGGGTGCAATTCACTTTCTTCCTGCTCTTCTTCGTCTATGGCTACCTCATCTTTGCAAGCTCGACCATGCAGGCCGCCATTATTCGCCATGGCTGGATTGCGCTGGCACTGGGCATCGCGGGCTTCGGGCTGGCGCTCACACAGTCCGACACGCTGGCGACCAACGCATTGAACTACTCACTTGGCTATGCGATAGGCGTGCCCATTCGCAGCCTGGTGAGCTGGTTCTGGGTCGTGGCTATCTTGAGCTTTGCCATGCGGCGCCTCGCCTTCACGAATGGGCTGCTCTCATTCCTCAACGAGGCGGCTTTCCCGGTCTATGTGCTCCACATGCCCATCGTCACTATCGTCGGGCGCTACGTCGTCCAGCTCGATATGCCGTGGCTGCTCAAATTCCTCGTCATCATCGCTGTGGCGCTGGCGCTGACGCTCATCGTCTTCCAGCTCATCGTGCGGCGCTTCAAGGTCACACGGTTCTTGCTTGGCCTCAAGCCCAGGCTTCAGCAGCCACCGGCAACCGCCACCGCGCACGCGCACACGATCATCACCCTGACCTAGGCCCGGCGCCCGCAGCACACCCTCTCAGCCCACGGCGCCCCATGCCGTCACGCGCTCCACACGCACACGGATGAGTGGCGCGGCCTCCAGCGCCATGTCGCGATAGCGCGGATACCGCTCGCGCAAGAGCGCCACCGCCAGCGCGTGGTCGGCATCATCAGGGCGGGCGAGGTCGGCAGAGCCGTGCGCCTGCACATAGCCCAGCTGTGACCAATCCTCGTGATAGACATCGAACAGCAGGGTCACCTGGGGCCGCGCGAGGATGTCGCGGACGCGTCGCAGCCGCTCGACGGGCACACGCTTCGGCTTTTCATCCAGCGCGATGTAGATGGTGGCGTCACGCAGCGCGAAGCACACCGGCACGACAGTGGGATTCCCCGAGGCGTCGGCGGTGGCCAGGCGTCCCACACGCTGCGCGAGCACGAAAGCCGCCTGCCCCGGCGTGAACGCTGACACGCTTGCGCCTGCCGTCACGACTTCCAGCGCAGGCGCGGCAACACGTCGCGGCCATAGGCGCGCAGAAATTCCTCCTGGTTGCGACCCACGTTGTGCACATAGACCTCATCGAAGCCGAGATCAATGAAATGCTGGATGTGCGCGGCGTGCTCTGCCAGGTCGGCGGAGGTCAGCACCCGATTGGCGAAGTTCTC
>DASWAC010000458.1:0-5001 GCA_036391335.1 Ktedonobacterales bacterium | reverse complement strand
TGTCATCTGGCTGCTGGTGAAGGCGCGCGAGCTGCGCGGCGCCCGGCCCGACCTCTATTGGGGCGCGGTGGCGGCACTGGCGGCAGTGCTGCTGCAAGCACTGGTGGGTGGCGCGATGGTGCTCTCGAGCTTGAGCCTCGTCACCCTGCTGGGGCACGGCGCATTCGTCGCGCTGATGTTTGGCGCGCTCTCCTTCCTCGTGGTGCAGACGCTGCCACGACCGGCCAGCGCCCGGGCCGGCGCGTCTGTAGGGGCCGCTCCCGCCGCCGCACAGGCAGGCTAGCCCAAGACACGACAATGGGAGGGCACGAGACCCTCCCACCGGCCAGGAAACCCCTGGCGAGATTGTCGCGCTTCGAGCCTACGGGTACGTCGTCACGCAGTGGCTGCCACTGCTGGTGGTCGTGGCATTGCTCCAGACCGGCTGCACCGCATAGCTGTTGCCACCGAGTGAGAGATTGGTGGAAACGCCGCCATTCCCGTTCCAGGCGCACTTGTCACCATTCTCGTCGCTGCCGCCACCAGGACCCTGCCACGCGATCGACGTGCTGGGCCACATATCGGTCTCGGCCTCCATCCACTCGTGGCCGCCCGTGATGGAGAAGCCATCGAAGTAGCCGTTCCCGAAGCTGTTGTTCGTGCTGTTCACGAAGTTCTGGCCGCAGCTCGTGCCCGCGTCGGGGCTATAGGGCTGGTAGGCATAGGCGATGGTGCCAGAGGTGGTGCTCGTGTTGTCGTGCCAGGCGCACCACTGCGTGCCAAAGCCACTCATCGAGTGCCCACTGGGCGTGAAGACGAAGTAGATCGCGTTCGCATCATAGCCGAAATGCGCCACGAGCCGAGCCGCCGCGCTGGCGATGTTGCTCTGGGCGATGCGCTTGGGAAGCGCTGTGGTATCCACCCAGGCACCAGCCAGCAGACCCGTCTGGTTCCCGATAAAGGTGCTGCCTGCGGGGCAGTTGGTCGCACCGACGGCGACGCCCTGGCAATATTGCGTATCCACGGCTGCCCATGAGCTGCCGCCGATACCACCGAAGAAGCCGTTGATGTAGGTCTGGGCCTGGGCGCTGGTGTACCCACCGGACGAGAAGCCGGTATTCCACTGGTTGCCCCAGTAGTTGATGTAGACATGTGGCGCCGTCGAGATGGGGCCGCCATGATAGGTCATCAGGCTATTCGTCACCGCGGCGCCCACGGCCTTGCCGCGTGGAGGCATGACCTTGCCGTGGAAGACTTCGGTCCCACCGGCGTTGGCATTGGCCGATGGAGCCAACAGAGCGACCGCAAGTGCGGACACCGTGGCCGCGGCGGCCACCGCCGCGAGAGAGGCAGCTACGATACGAGAACGCTTCACTCGGACACTTCTCCTCGTTGAAGGGGAATGACCGCGACTGGTCATCCCTACAGGTTCCCACACGCTCCCAGCGAGAGATGCCCACACCCGTGGTGAAGAGCAGCCGGGAGTGACAAGCCTACTCGAAGACAGGCGAAATCTCTTTGGGTCGCCCACCATCCCTTCCAACTGACACCCATGCGGCCCTGGTAGCACGGCTCCATGAGGATTGCCTCGTGCTCGCCGGTGAGCCGAGGCCACAAACCAGGCCAAGCGGGGTGAGCCGCTCGCCGCGCGCGAATGATGCTCTCTGCAGGTAAGAGGTCGCTGACCTCATGCGCTCGCTTGCTTACGCGTTTCATGGTGACGCGCCATCTCTGAATGATTCAGGGGTGGTCGCCTGTCGCGTCACTCATTCTGAGCGCTTGGATTAGAGCGCATTATACAGGATCGCCAGAACGTGTCAAGGGGGTGACTCTTGGCAAGCTGAATGGGGAAAGCCGCCTGGTCCGTCGCCATGTGCAAGAGGCCACTCATTCACGCTATGACGCGACCTCCGCCGATGCCTGCCGGCGCGCGCTCACGCCTCAGGGATGACGTGCGCGGACATCACGCCGTCTGGGCGGGAGAAGAACAGGCTGCTCGCATCCACGATGCGTGGCTCGTCCGAGGCGTAGGCGCCAGTTTCCTCGTAGCCCACGACATGGGCGATCCGATAGACCTTGCCGTTGATGGCGACGGTGACAGGCTCGGCACGCTCCCGCATGCCCGTCGCGAACACATAGGCACGCCTGGCGGACCAGCCAGTGCGCACGGTGTAGTCGTCAGCTGTGGGCCAGCCTTCCCACGAGGCCTGGGACTCGTCTTGCGGCGTGAAGACTGCTGTGCCATCCGTGAGGGCGCGTATGGCCTCGGCAAGCAGCGCTCCGCCCGCCGTCGCGAGACGCTGCTCCAGCGCTGCCTCCGCCTCACCCGGCGCGATGGTCACGCGCTGCTGTGCCACGATGTCGCCGGTGTCGAGCGCCTCGGCCATCTGATGGACCGTCACCCCTGTCTCGGTCTCGCCCGCGTGAAAGGTCCAGAAGAGGGGGTCGGGGCCCCGGTGGCGGGGCAGCAGCGCCGGGTGCACATTGAGCCAGCCCAGGCGAGGCACAGCCAGCAGCGATGGGGTGACCTTCTTTGGCCAGCAGGCAACGGCGCACAGCTGTGGCATGAGCGCGCGTACCCCTTCCACTGCGCTCGCGTCGTTGCCGAGCTCATAGACTGGGATGCCCATCACGTGCGCCTGGGTCACGATCGTCGGGAGCGCCTGCCGATAGGCTGGCAAACGGCGGCCTAAAACTGGCGCGGTGGCAGGCGCTCTCAGGTGGCGCAGCCCTTTGGCGTGCGCGCTCAGGGCGGG
This sequence comes from Ktedonobacterales bacterium, assembly GCA_036391335.1. Lineage (GTDB taxonomy): Bacteria > Chloroflexota > Ktedonobacteria > Ktedonobacterales > JADMIN01 > DASWAC01. Next base: position 2,266 of record DASWAC010000458.1, on the reverse strand, counting down.
CAGCACGACGGCCGCGGGGATGATCTCCGCCAGCAGCGCGTCGAGGGTGCTCGCTGAGAAGGCGCCTGTCGTGCCGAAGAAGATGATGCGTGCCGCCATGGTGAAGGGTGCCCCTCGTCGAGTGGTATGCCTGGGAATGCGTGCATCAGGGAGTATACAGCGCCCAGCGGATCGTGCTCATCTCTGTGCTATGCTCTCAGGTAAGATGGATCCCAAGAAGAGGAGCCGTGAAGATGGCACGCATGGTGGAGTGTAAGAAGCTGGGGCGCGAGCTGCCCGGACTTGACCGGCCTCCCATTCCCGGTGAGTTGGGGCAGCGTATCTATGACAACATCTCCGCGGAAGCCTGGCAGATGTGGCAGGAGCACTCGCGCCTGCTCATCAATCACTATGGCCTCAACCTCGCCGATCCCGACGCGCGGGCGTTGATGCGCAAGGAGATGGAGGAGTTCTTCTTCGGCGAAGAGGCTGCGCCGCCTGAGGGCTGGGCGCCAGAGGGACAGGCCGGCGGGAAGGGCAAAGGCGCGCCCGCCGCACCGCGCAGCAAGAAATGAGCCTGCGCGATCCTGGTGGTGTGCTGTTGGTCGCCTGCTATGAGCTGGGCCATCAGCCACTCTCGCTTGCCTCACCGCTGGCCATGCTGCGCGCGCGGGGATTTCGCCCCGCCGTGGTGGATGCCTCGCTGGATGCTGTGGATGACGACGTGCTTCGCGCCGCCCGCCTCGTCGCCATCGCCACGCCCATGCACACCGCGCTGCGTGTCGGCGTTGGCGTGGCCGAGCGTGCCCGTGCGGTGAATCCGGCGGCGCACATCTGCTTCTATGGCCTCTACGCCCATCTCAACGCGGATTACCTGCTGCGCGAGTGGGCCGACTCGCTCATCTCCGGCGAATATGAGGAGGCGCTGTGCGGCCTGGCTGCCGCGCTCGACCGTGGCGATAGCCAGCCGCCGCCAGGTGTGCGCACCCGCGAGCAGAGCGCCGCCCCCGTGCTGCGTCGCGTGCCACTGAGCGTGCCCGCGCGTGATGCGCTGCCTCCGCTGGACCGCTATGCCTGGCTGGACGATGGCCAGGGCCATGTGGTGAAGGCTGGCTATGTCGAGGCCACTCGAGGCTGTTTGCATACCTGCAACCACTGCCCCATCACGCCGGTCTATGGCGGGCGATTCTTCGCCGTTCCGCGAGACGTCGTGCTGGCCGACATCCGCGCGCAGGTGGCCGCCGGGGCGCGGCACATCACGTTTGGGGATCCCGACTTCCTCAATGGGCCGAAGCACAGCCTCATGCTGGCGCGAGCGCTGCATAGCGAGTTTCCCGAGGTCACCTTCGACGCGACCATCAAGGTCGAGCATATCATCGAGCGCCACGACCTGTTTGCTGAGCTGGGCGCGCTGGGCTGCTCGTTCGTGGTCTCGGCAGTGGAATCCCTCTCGCCGCGTGTGCTGGAACGGCTGGGCAAAGGGCATACGCGAGCAGACGTCTCCGCCGCGCTCGGCATCCTGCGTGACGCGCGCATCCCCATGCGGCCCACCTTCGTCGCCTTCACCCCTTGGACGACGGCGGATGACTTCATGGAGATGCTGCGCTTCGTCGCGGAGGAAGGTCTGGCCGGCGCGGTGGACGCCGTGCAATATCCCCTGCGGCTGCTCATTCCGCCGGGGTCGCCCATCGCCACCCTGGATGACGCGCCCGCCTGGCTCACCGAGCTCGATGAGCCGAATTTCAGCTGGGGCTGGCGGCACCCTGACCCACGGATGGATGCCCTGCAGGCCGCCCTCTGGGAGCATGTCGCTCGCATCGCGCCCGGCCAGCCTGGCGAGACCACCTTTGTAGAGGTGGCGGCCATCGCCAGCGAGCGGCTGGGCCTGCCGGGGGTGCCACCGCCCGCGCGGTCACGGCGACCCATCCCGCATCTCACCGAAGCGTGGTTCTGCTGAGCGGAGCCCTCGACGAGCCAGTTGGGCTCGATGACCCTTCCGGTGTGATGCGCGCGTTTGTGATGCGAACGTCCGTCAGGCGTGCGGCTCGCTGTGTTACCATCCTCATAGAGCCATGTGAACATGATGTGAGACGAAAGCGTTGCCCGCATGCCTGTGAAGTTTGATCCCGCGAAAAATCATCTGCTGCTCAGTGAGGAGCGCCAAGTGCGCATGCAGCCTGAGAAGCTCTTGCGCTCACTCGGGCTGCGGGCAGGCCACACCATGGCCGATATTGGCTGCGGGCCGGGTTTCTTCACACTGCCGGCGGCGAAGATCGTCGGGGCACGG
>DASWAC010000457.1:0-2001 GCA_036391335.1 Ktedonobacterales bacterium | reverse complement strand
TTCGGGCGACGAGGCGACCTGCCGCGAGGTGACCGAGCTGCTGGGCGCGAAGGTGGTCACCGCGCCGGTGAAGCAGGGCTTGGGACGATTTTCCGCCAAGACCCTCTCTCATGGCGATGCCTGTGCCATGATCGAGAAGCGCGTGAAGCATGCCCTGGCGACAAAAGACTGGCCGGAGCCCTACAAGCCAACAAGCCCGGTGAAGCTCACCGTCGAGCTTGCCGCGCCAGAGCACGCGTTGCACTTCGCGGGCCGCCAGGGGGTCGAGATCGTAGACCCACGTAAGGTCATCGCGACCGGCGACACGTTCTGGGAGCTGTGGGACCATTTCTGGTACCGCGTGTGAGTGTCTCTCACTCGTCCGCTAGCCCATCAGCGCTGGCAGGGGGTTCGGGCTCACCAGCAAGAGGATGCCCAGCGCAAAGAGGCCCACGCCAATCCCCTTCGCGATGAGATCACCCTTTGGGACCACCTTCTCGACGAAGATGATCGCGGCAATGACGCCCATCCATGCCAGGTTCATCATCCCGAGCAGCAGCAATGCCAGCATGAGGGACCAGCTCGACCCGACACAATACACTCCCTGCGTGATCCCATTGCGCACAGCGGACATGGCCCCGCGTCCGAGGCTCGGCGGCGCGATGCACGACTCTGGCTCCCGGCAGCGACGCAGGAAGGCGCTCTTGAGCGGCGTGAGCTGATAGAGCCCCACTAGCGCCAGGAGTGCGCCGCCGCCGCGTAGTGCGCCGAGACTCCCGGCGGGGAGCATGACCTGGAGCACTCGTGAGAGCAGGTAGGCAGCCATTCCGGTCACGCTCCACACCAGCAGATAGCCCGCGGTGAAAAGGGTCGTGGCGCCACGCGCCCGGGTGACGGCACGAGTCAGGGCATGGAAGGTAGTTGCGGCGGGCAAGAACGATGGGAGCATCATCGCCGTCATCATGAGAGTCCAGCTCGCGATGAAGAGGCCTGCGGGCATCGTGCTCATGCCGGTCATCTGCCCGCTCGCCGGCATCATCGCCGGGCTCGTCAGCACGCCCAGGCGCATGTCAGGCGCGGCCAGCCGCGCGGTGGCCACCCACGCGCTCACCGAGATGCCGAGCAAGATCAGCGTGATGGTCCAGCTATCCGACGGGCGGCCCACGACCGGCACACGGCGGGTCATTCCTTGGCTCATGGCGTCTCCTGTCTCCACACGGCAGCCGCCGTTCAAGCCTGGCCCCCCAGGGTTGACGCCAGATGCTCCAGAATCTCCGTCCAGCCTTGCGTGTGGTCACGCACCGAGTCATCATCCGGCAGCAGCGTTTGCGTTAGCCGCAGCTCCGTCGAGTTGTCGCTCAGCGCGACCAAGGTGATGGTCACCAACGTGTCGCGCTGCCGCGTATCCTTCGAGATCCAGGTAAAGGCCAGCCTCTCGGGCGGCTCGACTTCGCGATAGTGCCCGGTGTGGGCCAAGCGCTCGCCGTTGATGAGCATATCCACCCGGAAGGCTCCTCCCACGCGCACGTCGAGGGTGGCTTGAGCAACCGAAACGCCCTCTGGGCACATCCATTGCCGCACACTCGCCTCATCAGTCCATGCGTCGAAGACGGCCTGGCGGCTCGCCGGCAGGATGCGCGTGATGGTCAAGCTGCGCTCGACCGGGAATTCATCGAAAGGCATCATTCCTCCTCGTGCTTGGGGGTATCCTGTGGCTTCGCCAGGAAGCGCTCCAGCGCGTCGAGCCGGTGCTCCCAGAAGGGACGGTAGTAGTCAATCCAGCTGCTTGCCTCGCTCAGCTGTGAGGCATCCAACGAGCAATGATGTGTGCGCCCTTCGATGTCGCGGCGGAGCAGCCCGGCGCGCTCGAGCACCTTGATGTGCTTCGAGACACCATTCAGCGAGAGGTCGAACTGACCCGCAATCTCCAGAACGGTCGCGCTCTGCGTGCTCAGCCGAGCGAGGATGGCCCTGCGAACAGGATGCGCAAGGGCGTGGAAGGTCATATCCAGATTGGGCTGC
>DASWAC010000456.1:0-2982 GCA_036391335.1 Ktedonobacterales bacterium | reverse complement strand
CCGCCGTCAGCAGCACGCTGCGGCCCACGCCATGCTCACAGTGGATGAGCACCTTCCGCCCGTCTGCCATCTGGCGAAGCGCCCAGTCAGCCCCCTCGTGCAGGGCGCTCACCGAGAGCGGAAACGTGTCAGGGGTGGGCAGGTAGAGCAAGACGATGCCTTCCTCATTCAGCGTGACCTCATCGTCACGATGCTCTGACCGCGTATCGATCACCGCGCCCACGCCCTGCTGCGACAACAGTGGAACATCCGCCGGTAAGACACGCCCACCCACGGCGAGCTGAGGCGTCACCCAGCTCATGTTGAGCCGGTCAGGCAGCGGAATGCCGATGCGTTCCGCGAGATGCGCCTGCGTGGAGTCTTCGGGGAAGAGATGAGCGGCCACACGGGTCCAGCCGCGATAGACCACCCTGAGCACCCCAAGGAAGACCCAACGGACATTGCCTCCCACGACGACTGACCGATGCTGATGCGTTGTGCTCACGGCGGGTATGTCCTTTCGAGGCTCAGGCGGCCCGTGGCTCGGCGGGCAGCGTGCCATCAGTGCGCAGCACCGCGTCGAGCGCTGTGATGGCGCATTCGATCTGTGTGTCGTCAGGCTCACGTGTGGTCAGCCCCTGCAACGCCAGGCTGGGCGCCATGAGCATCTTGACCAGCGGCACATGGTAGAAGCGAGCTCCGAGGCGCAGCAGCTCATAGCCAATGCCGGCGATCACCGGCACCAGCACGATGCGCGAGAGCACCCGCCAGACGAGTGGTGGATTGCCCAGCAGCGCAAAGAGGATGATCGAGATGACGACGATGATGAGTAAGAAGCCTGTCCCACAGCGTGTGTGCACGCGCGAGGCAGCGCGCACGTGGGCTACATCGAGCGGCTCGCCCGCCTCGAAGGCATTGATCGCCTTATGCTCTGCCCCATGGTATTGGAAGACCCGCTGGATGTCGGGCAGGCGGCCTATCAACGCGAGATAGCCAATGAGGATGCCCAGCCTGAGCAATCCCTCGAAGAGGAGGCTCACCGTGCCGGTGCCGAGCCAATGGCTCAGCAGCCCAGTGATGCCGAGGGGAAGCAAGAAGAAGAGCGTGACGGCAAAGGCGAGCGAGAAGAGCATCGGCAGCAGCACACGCGGATCGCTGGCCGCAGCGGGCTTCACCGGCTGCTCGGCGTGCTCATCCGCCGGCTGGGCCACCGACGAGGCAAAGAGCATCATCCGCGTGCCCAGGATCAATGTTTCCCACAGCAGCACCATGCCACGGATGAACGGCCAGCGCGCCACCGGCGATCGGTAGAGCTGACTCTCGAGCCGCTCTTCGTGCAGCACCACCCGGCGGTCAGGTGCGCGCACGGCCACCGCTGCGGATGAGCGCCCGCGCATCATGACACCTTCGATGACGGCCTGCCCTCCGTAGTAGAAGCTGGGCATGGGCATGACTCCTGACTGTGATACCTCTTGCCTTATGGTACGCGACAGAGGCAACACATGGCGTGGAGCATGGCACATCTGACACACTCACGCGGACCATGAGAAAAGGCGTGAGGCATCTCGCCCCACGCCTTCGGGCCGCCCCGCATTGGGCCGGCTGTTGCTCTATTCGGCGTCCTTCTTCTCAGAAGCAACGTTGAACCGGCGGTTGAAGCGCTCGACGCGACCGGCGGTGTCGAGGATGCGCTGCTGGCCGGTGTAGAACGGATGGCACTTCGAGCAGACATCAACCTTGAGCGACGTCTTCGTGCTACCAACCGTGAAAGTATTGCCGCACGCACAGGTGACTGTGGCGTCGTGATACTCGGGATGGATCTCGTTTTTCATCAGAGGTGGTCTCCAGGCTAGGTGGGCGCCATTGTCTGGCTCACGGCGAGCCGGGCGCGACGCCGCATTTTCTAGTATAGCACGCCTTCGCCAGCCGTCGAGTCAGCGGGCATGCGATCCTAGACACTATGTTTACGAGTGAAGGGTCATTTAGGTGTCATAACGGGAGTGGCACCCTCAGGCTTCACAGCGCGCGTGGCTATGCTACTATGGGAGGGCACTGACACCGCAGCGACGGGCAGGATAGGGGCGATGGGCTCAGCGAGCAGCAAGCGCGATGGGGACGAGCCACCGCGGAAAAAGGATGGAATCGTGAGCGCACAAGGGCGTGTGATGATCCTCACTTCTAAGACGGGTGGTGGTCATATCAGTCTCGCGGAATCTCTGCGAGACCACATCCAGCAGAATTGCCAGGTGCAGATCATTGACCCGCTCAGCCGGCTGGTGCACTCGCACTATCGCACCGTGAGCCGCTATGCGATGTGGATCTGGTCGGAGGAGTACAAGCGCACGAACACCCCGGCGCGTGCCCTGCAAAGCCAGAAGCTCCTCTCTAGACTGGCCAGCGCACGGTTGCGGCAAGAGATCAAAGCCGCCCAGCCCGACCTCATCATCTCGACACATCCGCTCCTCTCATATTCGGTCATGCGTGTCATCGAGCGCATGGGCAAGCATATTCCGTTCATCCTCCTCTTCACCGATCCCGAAAACCTGCACGCCGCCTGGTTCATAGAGCGCGACATTACCCTGACCATGGCGCCGACGACCGAGACCGCGCGGCAGGCGCTCAGCCTGGGCTTTCCCGCCGACCGTGTGAAGGTGGTGGGCTGGCCGGTGCGCGAGCAATTCACTCTCGCGCGCAAGATGGATGGCAAGGCATTGCTGCAAGAGAAGGGCCTGGACCCGCACCTCTTCACCGTCTTCCTTCAGGGCGGGGGCGAGGGCGCCGCACGGTTCGCCCAGACGGTGCAATCGGTGCTCGACGCGAGTGAGCACGTGCAGCTCATTCTCGCCTGCGGCACCAACCGCCTGCTGCGTGAGCGATTCCTTGGCCACCCGCGCATCCTCGCGCTGCCGTTCACGAAATCTATCGCGAGCTATATGGCCGCTGCGGACGTAGTCATGGGCAAGGCCGGGCCGAACATGCTCTTCGAATCGGTCACACTCGGCA
>DASWAC010000455.1:0-5189 GCA_036391335.1 Ktedonobacterales bacterium | reverse complement strand
ATGATGAATGGCGACTTTCCGCCAAGCTCCAGCGAGAGCCGCTTGCCAGAGCCGGCAGTCGCTCGCCGCAGGATGCGCCCCACCTCGGTCGAGCCGGTGAAGGCGACCTTATCTATCTCCGCGCTGACCAGCGCCGCGCCGGTGCGGCCATCGCCGGTGACGACATTGAGCACGCCAGGGGGCAGCCCAACGCGCTCGGCCAGCTCGGCGAAGAGGATGGCGGTGAGGGGCGTAAACTCGGCGGGCTTCAGCACCACGGTGTTCCCCGCGGCCAGGGCCGGGGCGACCTTCCATGAGAGCATGAGCAGCGGGAAGTTCCACGGGATGATCTGCCCGACGACGCCCACCGGCCGCATGTCGCGCAGCTCGGTGCTCATCAGCTGAGCCCACCCGGCATGATGATAGAAGTGTCGCGCCACCAGCGGAATGTCTATATCGCGCGTCTCGCGGATTGGCTTCCCATTGTCCATCGTCTCCAGCACGGCCAGCAGGCGCGAGTTCTTCTGGACCTCGCGGGCCAGCGCATAGAGATAGCGGGCGCGAAGATGCCCCGGCAGCGCGCTCCAAGCGGGCAGGGCCTCGCGAGCGGCGGCCACGGCGGCGGCCACGTCGCGCTCGCTGCCCTGGGCGACCTCGATGAGCGGCTGCGTCGTGGCGGGGTTCACTGTGGGGAAATACTCGCCTTTGGCAGGCTCGCGCCAGACCCCGCCGATGAAGTGCCGCGTGTGCGGCGCGTGCTCGGCCAGCCATTGCTCGCCGGGTGCGCCGGATTCGGGTGCGGGACCATATTCCATGGTCTGCGAGATACGTTTGATCGTTGAGATGCTCATGGTGGTGGCTCCCGGCGGCTAGGGCATGGGCTGGCGGAACGCGGCAGCGTAGCGTCCCGTGGCATAATAGTCGAGCTGCCGCTCGATGTCGGTCAGCAGGCCGCTGGCTCCAATGCGAAACAGCTCAGGCTTCAGCCAGTCATCGCCGAGCTCCTCTTTCATCATGATGAGCCAGTCGAGTGACTGTTTCGCGGTGCGAATGCCGCCGGCGGGCTTGAAGCCGACTTTGTGGCCAGTCAGTGCCTGGTAGTCACGCACGGCGCGCACCATCACCAGCCCGACGGGCAGGGTTGCGTTGACGGCTTCCTTCCCGGTCGAGGTCTTGATGAAGTCGGCTCCGGCCATCATGCAGACCCAGCTCGCGCGGGCCACATTGCGCAACGAGCCCAGCTCGCCAGTGGCGAGGATCGTCTTGAGATGCGCGGGGCCACAGACCTCGCGAAAGGCGCGCACCTCATCATAGAGGGCGGTCCAGTTCCCCGTCAGCACGTGGGCGCGTGAGATGACGATGTCGATCTCTGCCGCGCCGGCGGCCACCGAGGCGCGAATCTCGTCGAGCTTCTGCGGCAGGGGAATCTGCCCGGCGGGGAAGCCTGTCGAGACGGCGGCCACCGGAATGCCAGAGCCAGTCAGGGCCTCGACCGCGACAGGAACGAGATTGTTGTAGACACAGACGGCGCCGGTGTGAATCTCAGTGAGCCCAAGCTCAGCCATCAGCTCGCCCTTCACTGGCTGGCGCGCCTTGGCACACAGCCGCCGCACATTGCCAGGCGTGTCGTCCCCGGCAAGGGTGGTGAGGTCTATCACCTGGATGGCGCGCAAGAGCCAGGCGGCCTGCCACTCACGCTTCACCGTGCGACGCGTGGGAATGGTCGCGGCGCGACGCTCAACCGCGCTCAGATTGACCCGCACGTCGGCGACATGCGAGAGATCGAGAGGGATTCCGGAATTACGCACAAGCTCTGTGCGCTGGTGCACCGCGACGGCAGTGGCGGTCATTGGGATGTGCTCCTTTGGCGAGGCCGTGGCGCAAGGGTCGCTGTGAATAGTGTAGCTGATGGCGGATGCATGAGAGACGTTGCCACGTCGCCATGTGTCACGCGGATAGGGCATGCGATGGCGGATGCTACAATTTTCGCACATCGCGCCAGGGGAGGGTGAGGCATGGAACCCGGTGGCAGGGCGCGGCGTCTCTCTGAGGGGGATAGCAAGCTTCGACGCCATGAGCTGCCATGGAGCCGGGTGGAAAGGACTCTTTGCCATGATCATGACCAAGCCAGCCTTCAAGAGCATCATGCTGGTGCTGCCATTGCTGGGCGCGCTGCTGCTGGGTGGCTGCACCGTGCGAAGCATCGAGGGCACCGGCACGCCCGCCGCGACGGCGACCGCGAGCGCGACGGCGACGGCCCCCACGAAGGGCACGCTCACCGGCACAGTGCGCGCCGGGCCCACTTGCCCGGTGGAGACCGTGCCCTCGACATGCCCGCCCAGGCCGGTGACTGGCCGGGTCGTCAACATCCTCACGGAATCCCGGCAGCCGGTGACGACGGCCACGACAGATGCCAAGGGCGAGTTCAGCGTCGCCCTCTCGCCAGGAACGTATCTCGTGGAGGTGGCCATCGTGCAGGGCCAGGTGGGCATGCGGCAGGTGTCGCCGGTGCGGGCGGTCGTGGTGGCTGGACAGACGGCGCATGTGGATGTCATGCTCGACACAGGCATCCGCTAGCCGCTGAGAGCAGCGATAGGCTAGAGCGCTTGGGGAGTCTCGGGTCCTGCGGTATGCTGCCAGGGAAGCGCCAGGCTCGGGGCGGTGGGCGCGCGCTCATGCGCCGGAGGAGACCCGATGAATCCATCCGATGACCCGCCGCTGATATTCCGTGGCACCATTCAGCTTCTGCAGCTCTTCGACATGAGCTATAGCATCGATCTGGAGCAAGCGCAGGCGCGCCTGGTGAAGCCCGGCGGCCGCACGCGTCCGGTGGTCAGCCGTGGCGGCAGCATCCAGATGCCCGAGCTGCCGGTCGAGGTCGCGCTGGGTGAGCAGGCTCTCAGCGTAGATGGGCAAGACTATCAGGCCGAGCTCTATGCGCGGATCTATGACCTGGGGATCATCGCGTTGCGCCTGACGGTTCAGTTGCCCGAGCCATGTGATTGGGCGCGTGCCACCGAGATCATGGACGCGCTGCTCCCCTATCCGCCGGTCGTCACCGCGTGCTTCGAGCGCCACCGCGACAGCCTGGGCGAGACCCTGGGACCCGCGCTCATCCGGCCCAACAGCGTGACGCGCACTGAGGACTATTCGCTGCTGATCGTCTCGCGGCTGGATGGACCCACGACGGCGTCGGCGCTGGCACAGCATCCGGCCCTCTTGCAGGCGACCCTGGGCGAGCCCAAGCGCCTCAGCGCATCCGCAACGAGCCTGGCGACCACTCTCAGCTATTATGACGACGACCTGATCATCCTCACCTGGAATGGCGCGCTCGTGATCGAGCCCGACGCCCTGGCCCGCGACGATGTCGGGCTGCTGCTCGAGTTCGCGAATGCCCAGCTGCTGGCCCTGCGCACCTATGATGATGAGGTGCAAGCCGATCTGACCCAGCTGACGGCCACGGTCCGTGCCCGGCACCCGCCACTGCTGGGCCTCTCGCGCACGTCGCAGCTCCAGCGCGACATCGCGACCCTCATCGCGGACATCAACGACACGAGCGCGCGGGTGGAAAACGCCCTCAAAGTCACCGAAGACGTGTATTGGAACCGCGTCTATGCCGCCGCCATTCGCACGCTGCGGGTGCAGGTCTGGCGCGACGGCATCGCGGGCTCGGTGGAGGTGCTGCGCCAGACGTCAGCGTTGCTGCACGACGAGGCTGAGACGGCCCTCACCGTGCTGCTGGAAGTGCTGGTCATCGTGCTCATCGCGGTGGAACTGGACGTCGCGGTGATCAGCCTGCGCGGCCACTGAATAGGGTGGCGTTGCCGCCCGAATCATAGCGCCCTCAGGTTGGGTCGCCAACCGAGGGCGTTTTTGTTGTCCGCGAGACAAGCTCAGGGGCGACCGGTGTCTAGAGCTTTCCCTGAGCCCGCTCGACGGTCATGGAGGGGGAGAGGAGGAACTGTGGAAGCCTCTCTCCTCCCTACCCCCACTCTAGCAGGTCCGCTGGCTCGTTGCGCACACAGGCGCATCACAACTTTCCAAGGAGATTTCACGCATGGTCACTGGCCCCAGATGGCCTGCGGGTCGAGGATTAGCCCCGCCGAGCGCTAGCCAATGCAGGAGCGTGCGCTGGTGAACTGGAGGGCCGAGACAGCAATCACGCCGACCATGAGGAGATTACTCAGGATGCCAAGGACGGCTCCACTGAGCACGGCATAGACTGCCGCGCGGGCAGGGCGCAAGGGAGGCCGACGCCCGAACGCGATCACGCCGCATGCGAGGCCGAGTACTGCTGCGCCAGCGGCCCAGGCCCATAGCACTGCGGGTTGGTCAGCACCAGGCACAGTGGCGCAGTTGCGGTAGGTGGGATCCTGCAGAAAGGGGAGGGAAAGCTGATGGGCCAGATACCAGGGAATCACACTGGCAAGGTTGCTGAGCAGGCTCACCATGATGAGGAGCAGTGGCACGGCGGAGATACGAGAAGCAGGAGTCGACATGAGCGCACCTTCTAGGGATCCAACGCCAGGCACCAGCAGAGGGGGGCACCAAGCTAGCGCAGCCAGCATAGCATACTGTGGCGTTGGGCGGGCCGGGGCCCGTGTCTGTCGATGCGACCTGAGGAGCCCTGGGCCAGGCACATGTGGTAGGTCGTCCGGGCCGCGCCCTTCGACGATGCCGCAGCTTCCGCACACCGCCTCATGCGGCGTGAGCAGCACCGCGCACCTCAGTCGAGCACCTGGATGTAGGCGCCTATGGCTCCATCTGCTGAGCCGTACCACCATCCTGCATCCTGAAGGCGAGACGTACGCCACCTCCCGTGCGCTTGGGGAGTTTGCGCGAGAAGCACAGCAGATCTACAAGGACCGGGCCCGAGGCGTCAGTGGCGGAACACGCTCACCTAGACTATCATGGAGATACCAGTAACGTGACAGAGGCCCAGCATGCGGGCAGTGGGTAGCGTCGTCCACGAGTGCTGGTACGCCGCGACCACTGTGCATGCCGACAGGAAGCGTGCGCACTTGGGAGCTCACGTGATAGGGCAACGGCGCATCCGCGTCTAGCTCCCCGACAGTAGTGATGTCATCCGCCTGGCCGCTGTCGAGGCACTCATGCGCGGCGCGATCGGGTTGCGGCGGCGTGATTCGGAGTCGTAGCACCATGCCCGGTCAGACGCTTCGCCGCTTCATCCGCTGGTTCTGGCGCCCCCC
>DASWAC010000454.1:0-11801 GCA_036391335.1 Ktedonobacterales bacterium | reverse complement strand
TGTCACCCTCGAAGGACAGGGGCACGACGCCTCTGCAGTTTCCCTGGCGGGCGCGCTGGATACGTTCTTCCTGGCGTGAGCGGACCTCCCACGCCAGGTGCGACGGCTTGCGAGGGGCGCTCCTTCCAGGCCGGGGGCGTTTCCGCCCTACACTCCTAAGTGGCGCCTTGCCAGGGCAATGAGCACGTTAGGCGAGGGCTACCTCTAGCGCGAAGCAACCGCTACGCCAGCTTCACAATCTCTCCACCACGCAAGGAGCACCTATGGGTGATAACAACTATGTGATCGAGCCGATAGGGACCGTCCGCTCACCGCTGGCCAGTCGTGAGAGCGCGCCCCTCCAGGGCTATGAGGGCGCTCCCGATGCCTGGCTGGAGATCAGTGACGCCGCTGCGCCAGGGCTGAAAGCTATCGCCGCCGGTGACTCACTCATCGTGCTCACGTGGCTGCACCAGGCGCGCCGCGATGTGCTCCAGGTGCATCCGCGCCGGAACCTCGACGCACCCCTGGCTGGCGTGTTCGCGACCCGCTCGCCAGACCGCCCGAATCCGGTTGGCCTGCATCGGGTCACGGTCCTCGAGGTGACCGGGCATCGCCTGCGGGTGACGCCACTCGAAGCCATTGACGGGACGCCGATCGTGGATATCAAGCCGGCACTCAAGCGCTCTGACGACGCCTGACAGTGAGCACATGTTAGCTCTTCCTCGCTCAGCGTCCCCCCACGGTCAACGCTGTGGCTTACGCGCCGTGTCGCCCTGGAGCGATGTGAGGGCCACGCTCGAGGTGAGTCTTCAGCACGACGGTCGTCTCGGTCCCTTCGATGCCAGGAATCTGCCGGAGTCGCTCGGTGAGCGCGAGTAGGTGCTCCGAGCTGGTGGCTCGCACCTTCACGATGAAGCTGAGCTGTCCGGCCACGGAATGGAACTCCTCGACCTCGGGCATCTGTGTGATGGCCTCGACTAGTGTGGAGCATGGGACCGACGCCCGCACCCCGATGTATGCCAGCATCGTGAGCCCCAGGGCCTCCGGGGCCACCTCGATCGTCCACCGACGAATCACCCCGTCGCGCCGCAGCCGTCGCAGCCGGTCATGCACTGACGAAGGGGCCAGCCCGACCCGACGCGCCAGATCCTCCAAGCGCTGGCGGCCCTCTTCTTGCAGCGCGGCCAGCAGCGCCGAATCTATTTGGTCAGGCGAGCGGCCTCCAGCCCGTGGTGTCGAATTTTCTTCGGCCATTTTGCATCTCCCTCCGCATGCCTATATAGTTATCGCACATACCGGCCGGCAATGCGTCGGTACATCAGGAGGAGAGCACAAGATGCAGGCGCTCGTCGTTGTGGATGCCCAGAACGAATTCTCACCGGAGGGGTTGCGCCCCGTGCCAAACCATGGCGCGGCGGTGGCGACGATTCTCCGGCTGGCCGAGATCGCCCGGCGTGAGGGGCGCCCCATCGCCTGGGTGCGTCACCACAACCTGCCGCACGAGCCGAAGGGCTTTATGCCGGGAAGCTGGGGTGCTGAGTTCTCACCGGGTCTTGGCCCGCAGCCAGGTCGCGCCGACGAGGTGGAGCTGGTCAAAGAAGTCTTTGGTGCATTCACCGGGACCACTCTCGGCGAGTGGCTCGATGCGCGCGGCAGTCGCGACGTGCTGATCGTCGGCTTCTTCGCGCACATGTGCGTCTCGACCACGGCGCGTGAGGCGCTGATGCGCGGGCTCGACGTCTCGATCGATCCTGACGGCACCGGCGCCTGCGCCTGGAGCCACCCACTGCTAGGCGCGCAGACCGCTGAGGAGGTCCATCGCACCGCGTTGCTTCAGCTCAGTCACCTTGGTGTCCGTATCGTCCCCAGCGCTGTGGCTGCCCACGACGGCGCCGCGCGATAGAGCGCTGCCTCCCGACGGTCACGCGCCCAGGGCAGAGCGCTGGCTATCCCTGCCTCGCCGCGTCGAGAATCTTGGCGGCAGTATGAAAGAAGCGTGTCGTCGTACGCTTGCCAAGGGCTGCGTCGAGGAAGCTCGACGAGGAGGGTGGCCGCCCGTTGATGAGATACCATACGACGAAAGCCTCGTGATCGGTCGTGTGGATAATTTCCATATCATTCCTCGGCGAGCGTATCGGCACACTGAGGTTAGGCGCGATGAGATCACTGGTAAACGTCACGCAGCAGCGCATGTCTTCGGTGACCGTCAACGCCTTGAAAGGATCCAGCGCGATGATGCTTTCCAACTCGGGGATGGTGCGCAGAAAGACCGGCGCTTCGTAGCCGAGCACCTGGCCCAGATGCCACTCGATCTCGCGGGTCAGCGCGGCGCGGTCTGGCTGATCACTCTCGAAGAAGACGTTGCCGCTCTGGATGTAGGTGCGCACATTGCCGTAGCCCAGCTCGGCGAAGAGACCGCGCAGGCGATCCATCTTCACCGTGTGGCCACCCACGTTGATGCCACGCAGCAGCGCAATATAGAGCATTGCTTCCCCAGCCCTCTCATCGCGTCCCTCATGGATGCGCGGTGACCATTGTACGGCACGCCCGCTGCTGATAACAACCGTCAGGCGATAGGGCGTGGCCCCCCTGCCCGATTGGCTTTGGACGCTTGCCGTCAGATGGCCTCTCATCGCTTGACCCCCAACGCGTCACCTCTCTACAATGGGAGCCGTATAGCACTGCGATGGAGGCCGCACATGGACGAGCAACGGAGGCCGGCACGGACCATCAGGCTCTCACGGCGCAAGATGCTGGTGGTGGCCGGGGGTGGCGTGGCTGCGGTGGCGAGTGTGACCGCACTCTATCGCGGGCTGGCGTCGCTCTCGCCCCCACCTCTGCGCGGCGGCCCACCCAAGCGGGGATATCCCATCGGGCAATATCAGATCGCGGAGTATGGTGTGCGCACCGCGCCTGATCCCGAGTCCGCCGTGCAGGTGGATATCCCACCCGTGTGGAGCCTCGTCATCACCGCGCTGCTGGCGCATCCACCTACGCTTGCTGGCAGGCAGCGCCTGGAGGCCGCCCTCCGCGCCGTCGAGGCTGCCTATCCCTACGCGCCCTCGGGGGTCTTCATGGTGATGGGCTATGGGCTACCTTTTTTCCGGGCGCACGTCCGGCCGCAGACCTTCGCCGCGCATCTGCCGCGCATGGCCGACACCGGCATGCCCGCGCTGCTCGATGCCATCGCCTTCCCCAGCGATCCGGCAACGCTCAAGCTCGAAGCCAACGATGTCGTCTTGCATCTGCGCTCTGACACGCTCGACCACCTGCACGATGTGCAGCACGCGCTCTTCGGGCGCAGCGGCACTCTGGCGGGCCGGCGGGCTCCCGATGCCGACCTCACCGGCCTGCTGAGCGTGACCTCCGTGCGCAGCGGCTTCGTGGGGCGTGGGCTGCCGCGCCACATGGCGAAGCAGGCGCACCTCGCCGTCGCGGACCAGATTCCCGAGGCCGCGCCACTCTTTATGGGGTTCACCTCATCCCAGCACAACGGCCAGGCCCATGAGGAAGCCGTCAGCTTCGACGGGCGGCGTCACCCACTCCTGGCGCCGCTTACCACGGCACTGCCCACCGACTATTTCGCGGGTGGCACGACGATGCACCTCTCACACCTCACCGAAAATCTCGACGCGTGGTATGCCATCTCCTACAATGAGCGCCTCGCGCGCATGTTTGACTCCGGCGCGGTCTCGCGCGAGGGGCGTGTCACCGTTGAAACGGCCTGGCTGAACCCGAATCCCGCGGAGGTGCACGCGAGCCAGACAGGCATCATAGGCCACAATGAGGCCATCCAGCGGGGAAGCCGCTCACCGGAGGGCCAGGCGCTGCAGATGCGGGCAGATTTCAACACGATGGACGCGCTCGACGGGCAGCCCCCCGCGCCGGGGGTGCACTTCGTCGCGTTTACCGCCGGCTCGCAGATATTCCACCAGAGCCGCCTGGCAATGGATGGCGTGGACATCACCGAGAAGCACACGCTTCAGGCGCACGGGAATGGCATCAACGACTTCATCCAGGCCATGCGGCGGCAAAACTTCCTCGTGCCACCACGCGCCCACCGCGCCTTTCCCCTTATCGAGATCGACAAGTAAGATGGCGCGAGTGGTGGATGTGGCTCAATCGTGAAATGGGCGAGCGGGCAGCGGACGCACCAGCGGGCTCACCGGAGGAGGGTTGTCCTCCGCGCCACGCGGGATGCGCTGGCGCACCAGATACGACGGCGCACGCGCCAGATCGTCCATCTGCAGGTTGACGTCGGGCCCAAAGCGGTTGAAGAACGAGAGCTCGAAGTTCGGTGTCTCGCCCAGCGCGCCGTGCGGGCACACCTCGACGCAGTCGCCGCAGAAGATGCAGCGGTCGAGGGCGAAGTCATAGCGCACCAGCTCGCGCTCGGCCATCATCAGCGAGCCGGTGGGGCAGACCTGCACGCAGGCGCCACATGAGACACAGTCCGTCGAGTGCAGCGACATGTTGAACGGCGTCGAGACGATGGTGTCGTAGCCCTTGCCAAACATGCCATAGCAGTTCGCCCCGATCACGTCGTGGCAGACGCGCACGCACTGGGTGCAGTTGATGCACTTGTTCGGGTCGCGCAGGATGAAGCTGTGCGACATGTCGAACTCATAGTCGTGGTAGTCCTCCGGCTCGCCATCGTGGAAACGGTTGTCCGCCAGGTTATATTCGATGCTGTATTTCTGCAGGTCGCACTGGCCCGCGGCAGGGCACGCGCACTGCAGACAGCGACCCGCCTCGCGCTGGGCCTGCTCGGGCGTATAGCCAGTCTCAATCAGGCGGAAGCTGAGCTTGCGATCCTCATAGGGCAGCATCGGCATCTTGACCTTCGGCTCGACCGGCTTAAAGGGGACGATGTCGAAGAGGTCCGGCTTGCGCTCCTCAGCCTCGATGCGCTTCGAGACCTCTGCCATATCCTCGCCGCGCAGGTAGGCGTCAATGGAGCGTGAGGCCAGCTTGCCCTGCGCCACGCACTCGATAATGGTGGCTGCGCCGAGCTGGCAGTCGCCGCCCGCGAAGACGCCCTTGCGCGCCGTCATGAAGTTGTGCGGGTCGGTCTCGATCGTGGTGTATTTCGTCCAGACGATGCCCTCGCTCTCGGGCAGCACCTTCTTGTCGGGCTTCTGACCAATAGCGGGGATCAGCGTATCGCACGCGATGGGGAACTCAGAGCCCTCCACCGGCACTGGGCGACGGCGACCGGAGGCATCTGGCTCACCCAGGCGCATGCGCTGGAACTCGACACCATCCACATGCCCGTTGGCCAGCAGGATCTTGTTTTGCGCGGTCAGGAGCTGGAGGTCCGTGCCCTCATTCTCGCCGTCTTCCACCTCCTCGAAGGTCGCGCCCATCTCTTTACGGCCACGGCGATAGGCCGTGTGCACCTTCGCGCCCAGGCGAAGCGAGGTGCGCGTGCAGTCGAACGCGGTGAATCCGCCGCCGATGACGACCGCCTCTTTCGTCTCATCCACCGGGACGGGGAGGCCACGTGTCTTATCCATCAGGTAGGTGATAGCGTTGACCACGCCTGGGGCATCCTCGCCTTCGAGGCCAAGGTCGTTCGATGTCCACGCGCCAATGCCCAGGAAGACCGCCTCGAAGCCTTCTTTGAAGAGATCATCAATGGTGAAATCCTCGCCGAGCTTCACATTGAACTGCGACTCCACTCCGAGCTTCCACACGCTGTCGAACTCTTTATCAACCGTGTCTTTGGGCAGGCGATATTCCGGGATGCCATAGCGCAGCATGCCGCCGGCCTGGGACATCATGTCGAAGACCTTGACCGAGTGGCCCTTGAGCGCCAGGTAATATGCCGCCGTCAGCCCGGCTGGCCCCGCGCCGATGATGGCAACACGCTTGCCTGTGGGCGCCTCTTGCACCCACGGCGTCGGCGGATCATCCAGGCATTGCGCCGCGGCGAAGCCGTGCATGCGGCAGATAGCGATCTCTTCTTCCACCAGGCCACGACGGCAGACCTCCTGGCAGGGAGCCGGGCAGGTCAGGCCAAGGATGAACGGGAAGGGCAGCACCTCTTTGACCAGCCGCGCCGCCTCGCGATATTGCCCCTCAGCGATCAGCTCGAGGTAGCCGGGGATGTCAATATGCGTCGGGCAGCCAACCTGGCATGGCGGCTGGCAATAGGCGTTGTGATCCGAGAGGATCATCTCGAGGTTCGTGCGCCGAATGTGGGTCAGGTTGTCAGACTTCGTGCGCACCTGCATCCCGGGCACGGCCTTCGTGTTGCACGAGGGCAGCGGGCGGTGGGCGCCATCTATCTCGACGAGGCACATGCGGCAGGCCGAGGTGGGCTCCAGCTTCTCATCGTTGCACAGATTGGGGATGTCGAGAATGCCGTTCTCGATGGCAACACTAAGGACGGTCTGGCCTTCATAGGCCCGCATCGTGCGCCCGTCAATCGTGATATCGAATGATGGCTGGCCGTGCTCGTTACGCTCGAAGCGCTTCCCACGGGGCGCCGCGCTTTCGTCACGGATGGTAACTGCCATAGTGCGAATCCTCTTCTTGCCAGGTGGCTAGAGCACGTGCTTGAGTGCATAGCGGTGCGCACGCACCGGGGCACAGGTATTGGTGGGGCACTTCCCCGCGAGATGGGTCGAGAAGTCGTCGGCGAAATATTTCATGGCGCTGACCGTTGGCGTCACCGCATGCACGCCGAACCCACAGAGCGAGCCGTCGGGGATATATTTCGAGAACTCGGTCAGCAGGTCGAGATCGCTGCTGGCGCCCAGGCTGCTGGTGATGCCTTCGAGCGTCCCCGCCACTCGCTTCACGCCGGTGCGGCAGGGGATGCACTTGCCGCACGACTCACCTGCGAGGTAGGTCGTCTGGTCCATCGCCCAGCGCACCATGCAGGTGTTCTGTGGCAACGCCTCGAGAATGCTGGAGCCCATGATGACGCCAGCGGCATCGAGCGAGTCGTAGTCGAGCGCGATCGTGAGCATCGAGAGCGGCACCACGCCACCTTCTTTCCCACCGATAACCACCGCCCGCGCCGTGGACTCATTCACATCCAGCCCGGCGGCTTTCAGCGCCTGTTGCAGGGGCGCGCCCATGGGGACCTCGACCACCTTGCCTTCGCTCAGCCCAGGGCCATAGACGGTGAAGAGCTTCGTCCCAGGGCTCGTGCGCGTGCCCGTGGCAGCGAACGCCTGGCCACTCTGCGCGACGATCGCGGCGAAGTTTGCCAGCGTCTCGGCGTTCAGCACAACCGTTGGGCGCTCGTTGAGGCCATTCTCGGTGGGATAGGGCGGGCGCTGTTGCGCCTTCATGGGCCGGCCGCTGATGATCTCGATCATGGTGGACTCTTCGCCACCCATGAATCCGCGCTCCACGCCCACCAGAGTGATAGAGAACTCCGTGCGCGATCCGGCGATCCGGCGGCCCAACAGCCCGCGCTCCAGCGCCTCGGCGAGGGCCTTCTTCACGGCGGCCTCCGCGGCGGTGCGGCTGGCGCGCATATAGAGGTAACCCTCAGTCGCGCCGGTGGCGAGCCCCGCGAGCGCCATGCCCTCGATGATCTGATGTGGATTCTGCTCCAGCAGGGTGCTGGCGATGAGGGACTTGTCATCGGCGTCATAGGCGTTGCAGATGAGGTATTTATCACCAGCGGCGCGCGCCACGAGCTTGAGCTTCTCGGCAGTCAGCACGCCGGCCCCTCCGCGACCACGCATCTGCGCGACGGAAATCTCGTCGAGCACCGCCTGTGGGCCCTGCGGATCGGCCAGCGCCTTGCGCAGCGCGGCATAGCCACCGGCGCGCGTGTAGTCATCCACCGTTGTCAGCGGCCCCTTCCCTGGCGCCAGGAGCACTCGGTTGCGCATCTCAGGCACGTGGGGCCCTCCTATGATTGATGCTGCCATATTTGCCGCGCGTGCCCGGAGTGGGGCCACGCTCTGCCTGATCCTCGCGCCGCACCCCCG
The DNA here is from genome assembly GCA_036391335.1 of Ktedonobacterales bacterium. GTDB lineage: Bacteria > Chloroflexota > Ktedonobacteria > Ktedonobacterales > JADMIN01 > DASWAC01. Next base: position 3,864 of record DASWAC010000454.1, on the reverse strand, counting down.
CCATGGCAGGCTCCGCCGGCTGGAAGTATGGGCTGGCGGTCACGATGCCAAAGACGTCGCTCATATCCACGCCGCGCTTCTGCACGACACGCCAGGCGACCGCCAGCGGCATGCCATGGTAGGCGCGCATCAGGTCATCCAGCGTGGTGGTGAGATCGGCAGCGCTCATCGAGGCGCGGTCGAGGATGTCATCGGCGAGCGCGAGATCGACAGGACGCTCGAGCTCTGGCACCACTGGAGTCTGGGTAGGCGGCGACTCGCGGCGGTTGGGATAGTCCACGGCATATTTCGAGTGGCGCGGCGTGTAATAGCCCGCAACAGCGGTTGGCGAGAAGTACGGGCGCCTGCGGAAGCGCAGCGTGGGGCGGGCCTCGATGGTGATGGCGCGCGGGGGGCAGACTTTCTCACAGAGCAGACACGCCTCACACTTCAGATTGAAGGGGGTGTCTTGGCCTTCTTCCGTGATCAGCTGGATCAATCCGCGCGAGCGCGCGGGCAGCTGCCGCTTCTCATACGGATAAAGGCGGGTGATCTTGGGCCGGGTCATGTGGCTGAGGGTCAGCCCCAACCCTTGCAGGATACCGCGCATCGAGCACTCCTTCACGGGCTCGCCGCCCAGATGGCATTCTTTTCAACAGCCCGGCCCTCGTGAGGCCAGACCGCCAACTTCCCCTATTCGCCGCGAATCTTGAGACCCTGCTTCTCGATCTTCTCGCGCAGCTTCAGGATGCCCTCGATCAACGCCTCGGGGCGCGGTGGGCAGCCTGGCACATAGATATCCACAGGAACGAGGGTGTCAACTCCCTGCACCGTGTAATAGCTATCATAGAACTCGCCGCCCGACGTGGCACACTGCCCCATCGAGAGTACCCATTTCGGATCAGGCATCTGCTCATAGAGACGAACGAGACGCGGCCCCATCTTCACCGAGACCGTGCCCGCCACGATCATCAGGTCCGCCTGACGCGGGCTGGCGCGGAAGACCTCGGAGCCAAAGCGGGCGATATCATATTGGCCCGCTGAGGCGCTGGCCATCATCTCGATGGCGCAGCAAGCCAGGCCATAGCCCAGTGGCCAGATCGAGCGGCTGCGCGTGTAATTCTGCGCCCACTGCAGCATATCGGCCACGTTGGTGAGCTGCACAGGGGCTTCCTGCTGGCCGGGAATATAGTCAGCCGGCGTGCGAGGCATGACTGGCAGCTCAATGCCACGCCGTGATGTGTTCGTGCTCATCTTCAAGACACCGCGATCCCTTCTCGCAGGGGACACATTCAGCACCCATGACCGAGCACACCCAGAGGGAGTGTGTGAGGTGGCGGCCCTGATGTGGAAAAGCTGTCGGGGAAGCCACCGCGCGCCGTTGCGTCACCTCATCGTGTTCCACGGTGGGCGCCGTGCGCATTCATGGGCCAGGTGGTCCTCTCACGATTATAGCACGGCCCATCCGCGCCAGGCATCCACTCAGGCCATGCGGGCGAGTGGCGCCCTCTTAGATGAGAACGAGGGACGGGTGAAAGCGGTAGCGCACAGGGAGACAGAACGCCCGTCGCGACCTGGCGGCGTGCTCGCACGTCTGGTTCGTGAGAGTACAATGTGCCCAGTGTAGCGAGGGGAGCGATCGCATGCGGCGTATCGGGCGACTGTGGCAGCTCATCGGGCTGCTGGCGATGCTGGCCTTCGCGCTGACCGGCTGCATGCAGGCTGACCGGGACGTCAAGATCGCGTCTAGCGGCGCGGGCGACTACGTGCAGGTGCTCACGTTCGACAAGGCGCTCTATGATGCCGCGCCCGACGCCTCGCGCGTGGCCCTCGCCGAATATGGGACGTTCATCGCGGCGCATGGCGGGAGCTTCTCCCACACTGAGGCCGCCGAGCACGTGATCTGGCGGTTCGACTGGCCCTTTACGAGTCTGGGCGAGCTGAGCGCTCGCTTCAACCAAGAGCCTAATCTCACCGCCTCGAACGGCATCCCCAGCGGCCACGATCAGCTCAGCATCACCTCGAATCGCACCCTCTTCAACGCGACCTATCACGCGCAAGGCACGGTGAGCTTCCCGCAGCTGACCAATACGCAGGTCAACCCTGACGCCTTCAAGGACGCCAAAGAAACGCTCACTCTCGAATTCCCCGTCGGGGTGATCGCCGCGACAGGCGGCACGATCAGCGGCGCGGCGGTTACCTACACGACAACTCTTGGGCAGACCACCCGGATCGACGCCACGGCCTCCGGCGTGAATTGGGCGAGCACCGCGCCCCTCCTCATTGCGGCGATGCTCCTCCTCTTCCTCGCGGTCTATGGGCTGAGCCAGCTCTTCCGCGGCGAGTGACGTTCCATCTCTGGCGGAAATCCGCACCCCGCCTCTCACTCTCTCGCGGTACAATCCCTGAGAGTGTGCGCCATCGCGAGGGAGGGAAGCTCACATCATGCCTGTTACGCTGCGTCAGATCACCACTGATGAGGTACCCGATTTCGTGCGCGCCACGGGCGTTGGCTTTGGCTTTCGATCGAGTGAGGCTGATATCGAGGCCGAGCGCGGCATGATGGATGCCTCACGCTCCGTCGCGGCCGTGGACGGGTCGCGCATCGTCGGCACCGCCATGAGCTTCGCCACGGAGCTGACGCTGCCTGGTGCGACCCGCATCGCCGTCGCCGCGGTCACCTCGGTCACCGTTGCGCCCACCCACCGGCGTCAGGGCATCTTGCGGCAGATGATGACACGCCAGCTTCGCGAGTGCCAGGAGCGTGGCGAGCCGGTCGCCATTCTCACGGCGTCGGAGTCCGGCATCTATGGGCGCTTTGGCTATGGCTCCGCGACGACGGTCACGACCACCGAGATCAGCACGCGGCACGCCACCCTCAGCACCCAGACGCAGCCCACCGGAACCCTGCGTCTCATCGAGTTGGAGGAGGCCCGCGAGTCGGTGTTCCCGCCCCTCTTCGAGCGCATCCGCCTGACGCAGCCAGGCGAGATCGCGCGCAGCGCAGGCTATTGGCGCACGTTCATCCGGCCGGATGGTGGTCCGGCGGGGCCAGGGGCAGGGCCACAGTTCTTCGTGGCCTATTATGCCGCGGATGGCGCCCTGGCGGGCGCGGTGAGCTATCGCTTCCAGGCGAATTGGGACTATCAGATGCCCAACAGCACGATCGAGGTGAGCGACTTCCTGGCCACGACGACCGAGGCGCGCGTCGCTCTCTGGCGCTATTGCCTGAGTGTGGATCTGGTGGCGCGCGTGAAGCTGTGGCGGCGTCCAGTGGAGGACCCCCTGCGGTGGCTGCTGGCCGATCCGCGTCGCCTGCGGGCCCTGGCGCTGCGCGAGTTCATCTTTGTGCGTCCGCTCGACGTGCCCGTGCTGCTGGGCTCGCGCCACTACGCGACCAGCGGCGCCATCGTGCTGGATGTCCGAGATGATTTCACGCCTGAGATGTCGGGCAGCTATGAGGTCGAGGCCACGCCTGACGGCGCATCGTGCCGCCGGACACGGGCGCGGGCCGATATCCAGCTCAGCATGGCTGACCTTGGCAGCATCGCGCTGGGAGGAGCACGGCTGCGCACACTGGCCGGCGCCGATCGCGTCGCTGAGCTGACACCTGGGGCGATTGCCCGCGCCGATGTCATGTTCCTCAGCGATCCGCCACCCTTCTGCTCATCGCCCTTCTAACGCTTGACTTGCCGGTACCGAGCGGGACGCGAGTCGCTTCCCATGGCCCAGGAGGCTAGCTGGCCAAATGGACGATGTTTTCGCCTGGCGCGCACGCCCACGATATCTCATGCCGATCTCATGACCGGGTGACTCGCTTGCATGCGGAATGGCCAAAGGCAGGTGAAAGTGAGTGGACGCTCCGCCTGATGATGCCGCCGCCGG
>DASWAC010000453.1:0-2030 GCA_036391335.1 Ktedonobacterales bacterium | reverse complement strand
TCGTCTTCCTGGGCATAGGCCTTGACGGTGCGTATGCCGGAGAAATTCTCGTTGGCCTGCGCCGAGACCTCGCCGAATTGATCCTGCACGTCGCGGAAGCGATGGCGGATGCGCTCGCCGAGGTAGATGAAAGCAACCGTGATGACTGGCATGACCGTGAGGGAATAGAGCGTCAGCCGTGGCTCGATGCGAACCATCGCGATGGCGGTGAGCGTGAAGAGCACGACGGTGTTGCAGAGGTTATAGAGACCCGGCCCCACCATCATGCGAATGGCGGAGAGATCGTTGGTGGCGCGGGCCACGAGATCGCCGGTCTTTCGATGCTGGAAATAGGCCAGGTCGAGGCGCTGAAAGTGCGTGAAGAGATCGGCGCGCATCTCATATTCGGTGTAGCGCGACACGCTCTGGATGGTATAGCGCCCGCTGAATTGCAGCGCGCCCGACGCCACGGCCAGCCCGACGATCTCGAGCGCCAGTCGCACGAGCACCGCCGTCGTGGTGCGCCGGCTGAGCGCGTCTATCGCCTGGCCCAGCAGCAGCGGCGGCAGCAGGATGATCAGGTTGCTGGCGATGAGCAAGAAAAAGCCGATGATCAGCCTTGCGGTGTGCCGGCGGAGGTAAGGCAGGGTAGCAAGTAGTGTTTCCATAGTCTTGAGGAATTATAGGGCACGCCAAGCGGCGGGGGCAATCAGATTTCTCCACGAGTTCCCAGGACCCCTGGGCCAGTCCAAAGGTCATATATTTGGGCATAGTGCACAAGTAACAGGGCGAATACTTTGGTCACGCGATGGGTGCGCGGCACTTGCCCTCGTACTATACTTTTCTCATGGAGGCGGGCTTGGGCGATATGCACAACTCTCTTCCACCACTACTGACCATATTCTGATGGAGCAGGGCGCATGACAATGAAACCGGAAGATGTGCTGCGGATGGCACGCGACAAAGGCGTGAAGATGGTGGACTTCAAGTTCACCGATGTCCCCGGCACCTGGCAGCACTTCAGCATCCCCATGACCGCCCTCGATGAAGGCACCTTCACTGAGGGCATCGGTTTTGATGGATCCAGCATTCGCGGCTTCCAGGAAATCAACGAGAGCGACATGCTCCTCTTCCCTGATCCGGCGAGCGCTGTGCTCGATCCTTTCACCGCCGAGACCACGCTGAGCCTCGTGTGCAACATCTTCCAGCCGGGTCCCAGTGCCGAGCGCTATAGCCGCGATCCCCGCTACATCGCCTTCAAGGCTGAGCAGCACCTGCGCAAGAGTGGCATCGCGGATACCGCGTCCATCGGGCCTGAGGCCGAGTTCTTCGTCTTCGACGATGTGAAATATCGCGCCACCCAGAATGAGCAGTGGGCCGTCGTTGACTCCGAAGAGGCGCACTGGAACTCCGGCCGCAACGGCGCCGCGAATCTGGGCCATCGCATGCGCCCGAAGGAAGGCTATTTCCCTGTCGCGCCCAATGACACGCTGCAGGATCTGCGCACGGCGATGGTGCTGATGATGCAGGAGTGCGGCATCGCGGTCGAGGCGCAGCATCACGAGGTCGCCGCCGGTGGGCAATGCGAGATCGACATGCGCTTCGACTCCCTGCTCAAGATGGCCGACAAGGTCATGCTCTACAAATACATCGTGAAGAATGTCGCCCGCCGCGCGGGCAAGACGGCCACCTTCATGCCGAAGCCGATCTTCGGCGACAATGGCTCCGGCATGCACGTGCACATGAGCCTGTGGAAGGACGGCACGCCGCTCTTCGCCGACCCGGCAGGCTATGCCGGGCTCTCCGAGATGGCGCGCATGTTCATCGGTGGGCTGCTGACCCACGCGCCGGCCGTGCTGGCCTTCGCCGCGCCCACCACGAATAGCTACCGCCGTCTGGTGCCCGGCTATGAGGCGCCCGTCAACCTCGCCTTCTCGCAGCGCAACCGCTCCGCCGCTGTGCGCATCCCGATGTATTCCGAGAAGCCGCACGCCAAGCGGGTCGAGTTCCGCCCTCCGGATCCCACCTGCAATCCCTATCTCACCTTCTCC
>DASWAC010000452.1:0-16112 GCA_036391335.1 Ktedonobacterales bacterium | reverse complement strand
ATACAACACAACATGCAGACTCAGGAGACGCTCGCACAATGGAACATCACGGCCCTGGCATGGGCAGGCCACGTCGCACCCGACCCACGAATGGCAACCGCCCCGCCAATGGCGCACAGAATGGCGCACACAATGGGGCGCTTGGCCCTGAGGAGGACGATGGCATCTCGCTCCATCAGATCATCGAGGCCTTCCGCGGGGTGCCACGAGTGCTGCGCCTGGTGTGGGATGTCAGCCACTGGCTCACGGGGGTGCTGGGCGGGCTCTATGCGCTGCAGGGGCTCATCCCCGCCGCGACGGCATGGGTAGCCGCGCTGCTGCTGAACGCCGTCGTCGCCGCCATCAGGCATCACGGTGGGGCAGGCACCACCACGCCTGTCATCTGGCTGGCGGTGGCGCAGTTCGCGGTGCTGGGCGTCAGCAGCCTGCTCAGCACGCTCAGCAACATCTCGCAGCAGCTCTTGCAAGAGCGTGTCGCAGCGGATGTGCAGCTGCGGGTGATGGAAAAGGCCAACACCCTCGACCTGGCGTTCTTCGAGGATGCCAAGTTCTACGATACCTTGCAGCAGGCGCAGCGCGAAGCGACCTCGCGGTCCACCGGAATGATCTCGCAGACCTTCGGGCTGGGGCGCACGCTGGTCACCTTCTTCTCGCTGTTTGCCATCCTGACGCACCTGGCCTGGTGGCTGGCCCTCGTGGCGCTCATCACGCCGATTCCCGCCTTCATCGCGCAGATGCGCTATGGCTGGTGGGGCTTCCAGATGATGCGCCGGCAGTCGCCCATGCGGCGCGAGATGGCCTATTACAATACCCTGCTGACCACCGACACCTATAACAAAGAGATCAAGCTCTTCACCTTGGGCGACTATTTCATCAAAGGCTATCGCACCCTCTTCGAGCGCTATTTCAAGGAGGTCCGTGGGCTCATCGGACCGCGCTATATGGCGGGATTCTGGTGGGGGCTGGCCAGCCTGGCGGGCAACGCGCTGATCTATCTCTATGTTGCCCTGCGCGCGGTGGCGAACGCGATCGATCTGGGCGCGATGACGCTCTATGTGCAGGCGGCCACGAACCTGGGTGGCAGCTTCCGTGACCTGCTCAACGGCGTCTCATCGCTCTATGAGAACCACCTCTTCATCAACACTCTCTTTGACTTCCTGGCCTATGAGCCGCACATCACTAGCCCCGTGAACGGGCTAGCGCCGCAGGGGCATGGCCTCACCATCGAGTTTCGTGACGTGAGCTTCGTCTATCCCGGTCGTGAGGAGGCCGGACCCGCCCTCGACCATGTGAGCTTCATCATCCGCCCCGGTGAGACGGTCGCGCTGGTGGGCCGCAATGGCGCCGGCAAGACGACCATCGTGAAGCTGCTGACCCGGCTCTATGATCCCACCGAGGGAACCATCCTGGTGAACGGCCACGACATCCGCGAGTATGACCTCGATGAGCTGCGAGCGCGCATCGGCGTCATCTTCCAGGACTACGTCACCTACCAGCTTTCGGCGGTGCGCAACATCGGTGTGGGCGACCTCACCCATATCGAAGATCGCTCCCTGGTGGCCAGCGCCGCCGCGAAGAGTGGCGCTGACGCGGTGATCGAAAAGCTGCCCGACGGCTATGACACGATGCTGGGCAAGTGGTTCGACCAGGGTCAGCAGCTCTCTGGCGGCGAGTGGCAAAAGGTCGCGCTGGCCCGTGCCTTCTTGCGCGACGCCGATCTGCTGGTGCTCGACGAGCCGACGGCCTCGCTGGACCCCCAGGCGGAATACGACGTCTTCGCGCGCTTCCGCGAGCTGACGCAGGGAAAGTCGGCGCTCTTCATCTCGCACCGGTTCAGCACAGTGCGCTTGGCCAGCCGCATCTTCGTGCTGGAGCACGGCCGGCTGATCCAGGAGGGCTCGCATGAGGAGCTGGTGACGCAGAAAGGGCGCTACGCGGAGCTCTTCGAGCTGCAGGCCGAGGCGTATCGCTAGGCGACCGGCGGGTGCGAGGGGTCAGAGCGTCACCATGCGCCCCACCTGGGCCGCTCGCGCCCGGCGATAGACGACGCTGGCCGCCGCCATGTCCTCGCAGGCGTGTCCCATGGACTTGTAGACAGTGAGCTCATCCGCCGACGCGCGGCCCGGCGCCTGGCCTGAGAGCACCTGACCCAGCTCCGCCCCACGAGTGGAATCCATGCCCGCGAGCTCGGCGCAGCCGGTGGGTGGCGGCTCGAAGGCATGGCGTGTCTCGACGAAGAGGCGCCCGCGCGCGATGATGGCGGGATCTAGCTCGCTGCCCGGTGGGCGATAGCCCACTGAGGTCACATGCGCGCCAGGGGCGAGCCAGTCCGCTCGCAGCACGGCGGTGGCCGAGTCGGTGCACAGGCAGACGACATCCGCGCCACGGATGGCGGCCTCGGCATCGGGCATGGCGCGCGCCAGGGGATGCGTCGCCGCGAGGCGCTCCGCATGGCCTGGGGTGCGCGAGGCGAGGCGAATCTCGGTGAAGTCGCGCACGTGAGAGAAGATCGCCAGATGAGCCTGCGCTTGCGCGCCCGCGCCGATGATCGCCAGCCTATGGCTTTCGGGGCGGGCCACCAGCCGCGCCGAGAGGGCCGCCGCGCCGGCCGTGCGCATCGCGGTGAGGTGCGCGCCATCCATGATGGCTGAGGGTGTGCCCGTCTCGGGATCAAAGAGGCAGATGAGCGCCTGATGGCCGGGCAGGCCGTGCTCGGCGTTCCCAGAGAAGACGGTCACTAGCTTCACGCTCATCTCGCGGCCATCGCGCCAGGCCGGCATCGTCAGCAGGAAGCCAGCATCGGGCACCGAGACCTCGCTGCGCTTCGGCGCGACCACGCGATCGGCGCTGAGCGCCACGAATTCTTCGGCGAGCGCGTCGAGCAGCGCGGTGGGGTCCAGCAGTGAGCGCACCTCCTCTGCACTCAGCAGCAAGACATCCATCGAGGGCGCTCCCTAGCGGCGATAATCCACAGTGAGCTGCTGGTCACGGATGAACCGCTCGACGGTCCGTCCCTGAGGCACGGTCACCAGACGAGTCGAGGCCTCGCGCCGGAGCACGAAGTTGAATGCGGTCTCGGAGTTGTCGGCCTGGGTCCACAGCGGCCGGGCGAAGATCGGCTGCACGATGGTCCAGCCTTCGGCCAGGGCGGTGCGCAGCTCGCCAAAGCATGCCCGCACACTCAGGCGGCCATCGGCACGGGTGCGCTTGAGCGGCATGGCGGTGGCCGAGGCCATGCGCGGTCGCGACGGATTGGGCAGCCGAGGCGCATGCAGAGACTCCTGAGTGACATCAGCGGCGATGGGAGGGGCCACCACCGCACCGCGCTTGCGTGTTGCCATATCCTAGAACCTCCCTGAATCTGATGACGATGATGATCCCGGTGACGCGGTGACGCGCTCGGCCACGCGCAGCTTCGCGCTGCGCGCTCGTGGATTCGCCGCGACCTCTTCGGCGGAGGCCTGGATGGGGCGCCGCGTGAGCACCCGCAGATGCGGCTCGTGCCCGCAGACGCATGTGGGCGCCTCAGGCGGGCAGACACAGCCACGCTGCTCGTCGCGGAAGAAGTGCTTGACGATACGATCTTCGAGCGAGTGGAAGCTGATGATGGCAATGCGCCCACCTGGGGCCAGCAGGTCCACTGCCGCCGTGAGGGCGCGCTGCAGGCTGCCGAGCTCATCATTCACGGCGATGCGCAGCGCCTGGAAGGTGCGCGTGGCAGGATGGATGCCGCCGGGCCGCCCATGCACAGCGCCGGCCACCAGCGCGGCCAGCTCGCTCGTGGTGGTGATGGGGGCGCGCTCACGCGCCGCGACGATGCGCCGGGCGATGCTGCGCGAGTGGCGTTCCTCACCATAGCGATAAATGATGTCGGCCAGCGACTCCGCGTCGAGCGAGTTGACCAGATCGGCGGCGCTTTGCCCACGGGTGGGATCGAAGCGCATGTCGAGCGGGCCGGGCTGCGCGAAGCTGAAGCCACGCTCGGCCTCGGCGAGCTGATCGGATGAGAGCCCCAGATCGAGGAGGATGCCGTCGAGTGGGAAGAAGCCCGCCTCACGTGCCACCTCGCCCATGCTGGCAAAGTTTGCCTGCCGGGTGACCAGCCGCCCGGCGCGTATCGCGTCACTCAGCACGCCCTCAGCGCGTGCCAGCGCGTCGGGGTCAGCGTCGAGCGCGAGCACCCGGCCATCAGGCGCGGAGGCGTCGAGCAGCAGAGCGGTATGCCCCGCGCCACCCAGTGTGCCATCGAGATAGCGCCCACCCGGCCGCACGGCAAGCCCCGCGAGCGTCTCGGCGGGCAAGACACTCACGTGCACCGTGGCGCCCGCACTCGTGCTGGCGGGCCGGTCGTCCTGGATCATCAGAGCACTCATCATCTCTCCAGATGGCAAGCTAGAAGGGTAACGGCAGGCTGGCGAGGTCCTCCGGCTCGCTCTCGCGCAGATAGGCTTCCCAGCGATCGGGGCTCCAGATCTCGAAGCGCTCGCGGGCGCCGAGGATGATAGCCTCGACAGGGCCATTCCCATTGGCCGCGCGTAGCCCCGCGTGGGACCGATAGCGGGCGGGAATGATGATGCGCCCCTGGGCATCGAGCTCGCACTCGACCGCGCCGCCAAAGAAGTGGCGCTCGACATAGCGCAGCTTGCGCGGGTCTGTGATGAGCGCTTCGAGTGCGGCCGCCTTGGCTTCCCAGACCTCCGCCGGATAGACATAGAGGCAGGAGTCCACCCCCCGCGTGAGCACCGCGCCACGCTCGATGCGTGTGCGATATTTGGCGGGGATGGCCATGCGGCCCTTCGCGTCTATGCTATGCTGGAATTCGCCGAGAAACATGCTGGTGCGCCTGAGGGCCAGGGGACGGGCGCTGATGCTCCCCACTTCTCCCCACTTTGCCCCACATAGAGAGTATAGCCCTCCCTAAGGCACACCGTACCCCAGTTATCCACGACTTTTCCCGCGCCCGTGGATAAGCCGTGGACAAACAGGCGACACATTGGGATAACTCACGCACACGGCTGAGCGGAAATGCGATCGAGCCGGGAATAGTCCGGCACTCGGGGATGGCATGCTGGAAAACGGGCGCAACGAGGCGCTTTGCGCGCCGGGACGCGCTGGCATAGGCCTTCTGGCCTATCCAGGGGGTGATGAGCACCTGGCGCGAGCCCTCCTCTATGCCAAGCATCCCTCCTCGTGTGGTGGCGAAGAGGGATGCGCGTGCGTCAGCGGCAGATCACGCCGGTCGCGCTCACTGCACGACGACGGTGAGGCTCATGCCAGGATGCACCGTGCAATAGATATGGTAGACCCCTGCCGTGGGGAAAGGTCCAATCTTCACACTGTTGTTGTTAAGCTCCACATTGCTGATGGTTGGCGCGCCAGGCTCGACGCCAGGGGCAGGCTTGTTGCCATCGGTCCACGTGCCGTTGGCCAGGATATGCGGCGTGGGGCTGTCATCCATGACGGTCAGCGAGTCGCCTGTGTGAACGGAAACGGTGTCTGGCGCGAATGCCAGGGGGGTGAGATGCACTGTCTCCTTCGCCGTGGCGCCGCCCCCTGAGACTGGCTGAGCCGCCGCGCCGATGAGCAGCGCGCCGAGCACCAGTCCGGCTAGCACACCGATCCCCTGCGCTAGCCACGCCGGCATCGTGGGCGCCTGCCGCCGGGTGAGCTTGACCACTGCGGCGACATCAACCATGAGGATGGCAGCGTACTGGAGGATGATCGAGCTAAACGGCACGTAGTCGGCCGGACGGACCGCGGCATACTCTGGGAAGCCATTGGCGAGCCCCCCGATGCCGATGAGTGAGAGCAACACGAGGGGAACCAGCGCATTCCAGCGCCAGCCAGTGGCGACCACGATCACACTGATGAGCCCGACGACAGCGAACCCCATCTCGGGAGGGATGATTCTGCCACTGGCGACCTGCCCCCCGACCGCGACGAGGGTCTCGACAGCCGCCCCCACCAGCATGACGATATCAAGCGTGGAGAGCCTGCGCTTGGGCGTGCTGGTCTCCTGGACCTGTGGAGCAATCTGTGTCGTTGCCATGATGATGACTCCTTCTCTGTTTTAACCGTGTCTCTTGATCTACCGGAGCGTGTGGTCGATTACACTGCGCTCGAGGAGGCTCTTGGCCTCAGCTAAGCTGGACTCCATTCCCTCCTGGAGGATCGCCGCCAGCACCGGCTCATTCATCGCAAAGAGGTTGCTCGCCTGGACGACAAACCTTGCCGTCCATCGGGTGCCCTGCTCGACCGGCTCGAAGAGGAACTCACCGCGTGTGATCGGGCTGTCGCTCATCGCGCCTGGGATCTCGCTGCGGGTATACTTCCGGCTTGGCTCATATTCGGTGACTTCGCTGACACTCTCGCCGAGGTGATCCATGAATTGCCGCACCTCAGTGATGATCGTGCCAACGCCTACCGGGCCGTCGGGCTCCTGGCGGACGGACCGCAACCCACCCGCTGATTGCCACAGCACATTGTTCCTGGCATCAGTCACGAACGCGAAGACGTCCTCGACTGGCCGTTGGATGATGATGGTCGCCACGATGACCTGCACCTGCGCTCATCCTTTCACTATTTCCCGACTGCGTCGCTACACGCCTTGCCGTGAGACCGCCAGGCTGACGGCTGCCTTGGCTTGGAGGCAAGTGTACGGGGCGTGGAAGGCCGTCGCATCGTGAAGGCTAACAATCTTTCACGCTGCGCGATGCGAGCCGGGGGGTGTTCAAGCTAACAATGCGGCGCGAGCGAGATGGGGACCGCGCCGGAGATCAGCCAAGCTGATGGCTGACGGCATAGCGAATCGCGCCACTGCGAGAGGTGACGCCGAGCTTCCCATAGATGGAAGTGAGGTGAGCGTTCACGGTGCGCGGAGTAATGGTGAGCTCTTGCGCCACTTGCGCATTGGTGAGGCCCTTGGCGACCGCGCCCAGCACCTCGCGCTCGCGCGCCGTCAGGTGATCATGGGGGGCGGGCGGCGCTGCGGGTGGCGGCGAGGCCTGGTCTGGGGTGGGGGCTGTGACTCTGTCAACCAGCGCAAGGAAACCGGCCGGCGTCATCCGCTTCCCCTCGGCAACGGCCATGTCAAAGGCTTCTTGCCCCAGCCGGCGCTCCAGATGCTCCAGCAGACCCACCACGAATGGCAAGGAGAGCCACGGCGAGTCGATCGCTGAGGTCATTTCTTCCCAGGCTATCATGAGTCCGAAGATCCTCGCCGCGTCGAGCGCATTCGCGTCTCGCTCTACCTCAGCCATAGCGAGGTGCAGCAGCCCGACATAAACGCCTATCAGGCTAGCGGCGTTCCCCATTTGGATGACGGTTCGCGTGACCTCGGCCAGCACAGGCTTGGCGCGCTCGAAATCGCCTTGCTGCTCGAAAGCGCGCGCATGCACCGCAAGGCTCGAGGCCAGGCTTTCCAGATCGCCCAGGCTGCGCCATATGGTGGAGCTGCGTTCGAGGGCTGGGAGCGCGGCGTCCACCTGACCGCTTTCGACGCTGGCAGTTGCGAAGAGATGGAGCACGCTGGCGAAGAGCCATTCATCGCTCGTTTGCTCCGCATGAGCGAGCGCCTCGCGCGCGGCAGAGATGGCATCGCCAACGCACGCCTCGTCGAAGCGCAGCCAGCCAATCTCGCGCCAGGCAATGGCCATGCCGGCATGGTCGCACGCGTGGGTCCACAGACGCAGCGCCTCAGTTTGGCAGGTCTCCGCGAGATCGAACTGGCGTGTCGCAGTGGCGAGCGAGCCGATCGCGCTGAGGAGCCGTGGGCGCAATCGGGCCTCTAGAGGGCTCACTGCCTCCAGCGCGCGAATCTGCTGGAGCCAGCGCAATCCCTCCACCTGATAGGCGCGTAGCTGCCAGAATCGGCACAGGCTGAGTCCAAGTCGCGCGGCATCACCGGTATGCCCGAGCCCGATCACCCAGCCAAGCGCCGCCCGGAGGTTGTCGTGCTCGTGCTCGAGCTGCATGAGCCATCCCTGCTGGCCGTAGCCGCCAAAGTGCGACGCGCCATCTTCCGCCAGGCGCAGGTAATAGGCACAGTGCCGCTGATAGAGGGAGTCACGCTCACCAGCCTCGGCCAGACGCTGCAGACCGAAGAGGCGGATCGTCTCGAGCATGCGGTAATGATTCGTGCCCTGGTCGAGCTGCAGCAGCGATTGGTTCACCAGCTGGGTCAGGCTTTCGAGGACCTCGTCCACGCTGATCGTCAGCTGCCCCTGCTCACCAACATAGTCACCCGCGCACACGGCCTCAGCCGCCTCGACCGACCAGCCCCCGGCAAAGACACTGAGCCGTCGCAATACGACACGCTCGCGCTCCCCAAGCAAGGAATAGCTCCAGGCGACCGTCGCGTTGAGAGTGCGCTGGCGAGGCTCGCCACTGCGATCGCCCCCCGTGAGCAGCTTGAAGCGGTCGTCGAGTCGGGCCTCCAGATAGGCGACGCCCATGCCACGCACACGCACCGCAGCCAGCTCGAGGGCCAGCGGAATGCCATCGAGGCGGCGGCAGATGTCAACAACGGGCGTCGCACTGACCTCTGTGAATCGAAATGACGGCTCGGCGGCGCGGGCGCGCTCCACAAAGAGGCGGACACCGTCAAAGGCAAGCAGCTCGTCGAGCGTGAGTGAAGCCGAGGGAGCGGGCAGATCGAGCGGTGGCACGCGCAGCACACGCTCGCCGCCGATGCCGAGCGATTCGCGACTGGTGGTCAGCACGGTGAGGTCTGGGCAACGAGCCAGCAAGTGAGCCACCACCTGGGCGCACTCATTTAGCAGGTGCTCACAGTTATCCAGCACAAGCAGGAGCTGCTTTGAGCTGAGAAAAAGGCTCAACGTGTCGAGCGGTGAGTCTGCACCGGTCTCTGGGGCCGAGACCGCTTTCATGATGGAGCCGCACACCAAGTCTGGAACCGTGATGGATGCCAGCTCGACCAGAGAAACCCCGTCACGGAAGCTCCCGACCTCAGCCCGCGCGGCCTGCAAGGCGAGACGAGTCTTTCCGGCGCCACCAGGCCCGGTCAGCGTGATGAGGCGATGCGACCGCAACAGATCCGTAATCTCCGCCAGCTCGTGCTCGCGACCGATGAAGCTGGAGACCTGCGCGGGGAGGTTACTGGGGTGGGTCACCATCGCTGTCATCTGCACCTTCGCGCCGCGCCAGACGGCTGCCTTCCCCAACACCTGACCACCCACGGACCATGAGCGCGAAGCGACCTCATGACGCTGCAAGTGTAGCACCCCTCCGGTGGGCGCGTACAGTCGCGAGGAAATCGGCGCGGGCCCAGGGGGCGACTGATTCACGATGCCCTCATGCCAAAGCCCCGCCCCGGCCCTCCCCGCGAGCAGGGAAGGCGTCGGCGGAACGAGACCCACTGAGGGTCCAGCGCTCACGGCATGGGTGCGCGGCCCTCCCTATGCCGGGGCACCGGCGCGGGCGGCGTCGGCCTGCTGATAGAGCGCCTCGAAGGTGTCGGCGTAACGGCGATAGATCTCCTTGCGGCGAATCTTGAGTGAGGGCGTGAGCAGCTCGTTTTGCACCGTGAAGTCTTCGGGCAGGATGTCCCAATACTTCACGGTCTCATAGCTCGCCAGAGCATCATTCACCGCTGCGATGCGCGGCGCCAGGAAGGCCCGCAGCTCCGGACGCTTCACCAGCTCGGCGTCATCCGCCGCCTGGATGCCGTTGTCGCTGGCCCACTTGTGCAGCGCCAGTGGGTCGAGCGTGAAGAGGCCCACCAGGAAGGGCTTCTTATCACCAAAGACCACACATTGCGAGACGAGCGGCACCATCTTGAACTGTCCCTCGATCCCTTGCGGGCCGATGTTCTTGCCGCCGGCGGTGATGATGAGGTCTTTCTTGCGGTCCACGATGCGCAGATAGCCGTCGGCATCCACCTCACCGACATCACCGGTGTGGAACCAGCCGTCGGCATCGATCGCCTCAGCCGATGCCTCGGGATTGTTGTGATAGCGCTTGAGGATGGACGGCCCTCGCGCCAGGATCTCGCCGTCATCCGCGATGCGCAGCTCGCTGCCGGGATAGGGGCGACCCACGGTGCCCATGCGATAATTCGTCAGCGAGTTCGTGGTGAAGCCCGCCGTCGTCTCCGTCAGCCCCCAGCCTTCCAGCAGGGTGACGCCCGCCGCGTTGAAGAACTCGAGGATGTTGATATCGAGCGGCGCTGCCCCTGTGATGGCCAGCCGCAGCCGCCCACCGAGCACGGCGCGCACATTCTTGAAGACCAGGCGATTCGCCAGCCCATAGCGCAGCGCCAGCCCCGGCGGGATGGACTTGCCTGCCTCCTTGCGCTTCGCCACATCGCGGCCCACCCGCTCGGCCCACGCGAAGATGCGCTTCTGCGTGTCGGAGCCCGCGGCCACCTTGGCCTTCACTCCGGCATAGACCTTCTCATAGACGCGGGGAACACTGAAGAGCAGGTGCGGGCGCGCCTCCTGGAGGTTCTGCGCCAGCAGGTCGAATGAGGGCACATAGACCGTCTCGAAGCCACGGTCAATGCCGACATATTGCTGGAGCCGCCCATAGATGTGGGCCAGCGGGAGGAAGAGCACGTCTACCTGTTGGGCCTCGAGCTCGGGAAACATGGCGCGGGCGCCCTGAAGCTGCCGCACGACGTTGTTATGGGTGAGCTCGACACCCTTGGGCATACCGGTGGTGCCTGAGGTGTAGACCAGCGTGATGGGCTGCTCGGGCGAGATGCTGGCGACGCGCTCAGCCATCAGGGCATCTTGTTCTTTGGGGCTCCGCGTGCCCAGCTTGCTCACGGCGTCGAAGGAGATGACCCAGTCATCCTGGATCTGGTCAGCGCCCGTGAAAAGGATGACCTTGCTCACGTGTGGAATCTTCGCCTGGATGCTCTTGAGCTTCTCATATTGCGCGATATCCTCGGCGAAGATGAGCTTAGCGCCTGAGTCGGTCAGGATGAACTCATTGACGGCGGCAATATTGGAGGGATAGAGCGTCACCGTGGCGCAACCCATCTCGGTGATGGCCCAGTCAGCCGCGGACCACTCCCAGCGCACGGCGCTGGCGATGCCGATCACGTCGCCGGGTCGCGCACCCAGCACTTCCAGCCCGCCCGCGAGCGCGTTCACCAGCCGCAGATGCTCGCCCCAGGTCTGCTGCGCCCATGCGTCGCCCTGCTTCTGGCGCCAACGCACAGCCTTCGCATACGTAGCCGAGCGGTTACGAAACACTTGTGCCATGTTCGATTCGGTGAGCTTCGGTGCAGCCATACCACACGCCTCTCTGCTGAGCGAGCCTCGCGGCCCTGCCATATCCATGACGACGTCGCATGTATGGGAGGTCTCGGGGCCACGCGCCGTCTCGGGAATCACCGCTATCGCCGGCCTCTCAGCCAGCGGGCGTGACATCCAACAAGATCGCGGCGGCGGGCACCTGGTCTCCGGTCTGGTAATGCAGCCTGACGATGCCAGCATGCGGAGCGCGGATGGTGTGCTCCATCTTCATCGCGCCCAGCACAAGCAGGGGATCGCCAGCATGCACTGTGTCGCCCTCCTTTACCAACACTCTGATGATCTGCCCCGGCATCGGCGCGGTCAGTGCGCCGGCTGACTGCATGCTGGCCTCGGCCGCTGGCAGCGGCGAGCGCCAACGCAGCACGGTCGTCTGCCCCCGCGCGCGCACCCACCATTCGTGTCGCGCCACCTCCAGCGCCGTCACGCTCATCTGGTGTCCATCCACCACGAGTGTGAGGTCAGGGCCGTCCTGCGCGACGATGACGACGTGTGCCTCATGGGCTAGCACCCCATCGAGCATCACCGCACGATAGGTTTCGGGCCCCTCTGGCGTGAGATCCACAGCGAGCGGGGAGGTACCCGCACTATAGCCCGTGTCAGGCTGAAACGCAAGTGGTGAGAAGCTCTGCCGCAGTGGACCATTCAAGTTGTTGCGCCAGGCGGCTGGCATGGGTGTCGCCTGCTGGCGGGTCAGAGCCACGATGAGCGCGGCCAGCCAGTCGTCAGCCAGCCCATCCGCCACGGGCGCTGGCCGCCGCAGCTCGGCGTCGTGCGCCGCGAGGAACGCGGTCGAGAGACGCCCGGCGAGGTGCTCAGGATGCGTCAGCACCCGGCGCAGGTAGTCGCCATTCGAGCGCACGCCCAGCAGCGTCGTGTGAGCGAGCGCCGCGTCGAGCTGGCGGATGGCCTCGTCGCGGGTGGGAGCATGCGCGCTCACCTTCGCCAGCAGCGGATCGTAGTGGATGGTCACCTCATCGCCGCTGGTGATGCCGGCGTCCACGCGGAGGCCCTCGCCGAAGGGCTCGCGCCAGAGCGCCACCGGGCCGCTCGCGGGCAGGAAGTCGCTTGCGGGATCCTCAGCGTAGAGCCGGGCCTCGATGGCGTGACCCTGCCAGACGACCTCGTCTTGCCGCAGCGGGAGTGGTCGCCCCTCGGCGATGAGCATCTGCCAGCGGACGAGGTCCAGCCCGGTCACCAGCTCCGTCACGGGGTGCTCCACCTGGAGGCGCGTGTTGACCTCCAGGAAGTAGAACTGGCGCTCTGGGGTGAGGATGAGCTCGACGGTGCCCGCGTTGCTATAGGCAAGCTGCCGTCCCACCGTGAGGGCCGCCTCGGCCATCTGCGCGCGCAGCTCAGGATCCAGTGCCGGGCTGGGCGTCTCTTCGATCAGCTTCTGGTGCCGCCGCTGGATGGAGCACTCACGCTCGCCCAGGTGAATCAGGTTCCCCTGCGTGTCGCCAAAGATCTGGAACTCGATGTGGCGCGGCTCGGCAATCAGCTTTTCCAGCAGAAGCGTGCCATCGCCAAATGCTGCCTGGGCCTCGCGCCGGGCCGCCATGAGCGCCTCCGCCAGCTCACGTGGCTCGCGCACGATGCGCATGCCGCGTCCCCCGCCACCCGCCGATGCCTTGACCAGCAGCGGAAAGCCGATCCTTCGCGCAGCCGCCGTGAGCGCCGCATCGGATTGCGCGTCACCGTCATAGCCGGGAACCACCGGCACGCCCGCGGCTGCCATGAGGCGTCGCGCCGCGCTCTTGCTGCCCATCTGACTGATGGTCTCGGGCCGTGGCCCAATGAAGGTGATGCCCGCGTCGCAGCACGCGATGGCAAGCTCGGCCCGCTCGGAGAGGAAGCCATAGCCCGGATGCAGCGCATCGGCGCCGGTCCGCTGGGCCGCCGCGAGCAGCGCGGGGATGCTCAGGTATGATTCTCCGGCTGGGGCCGGCCCGATGCGGATGGCTTCGTCGGCCTCACGCACATGACGGGCGCGGAGGTCAGCGTCGGAGTAGACCGCGACGGTGGCGATGCCCATCGCGCGACAGGTGCGCATGATGCGGCAGGCGATCTCGCCACGGTTGGCCACCACCACCTTGCGGATGCCATGGGCCGATGGCGTGACCCGGCTCTGGGCCGGCGCTGGGCGCGTCGTGGTGTGTGTCATCGCTGGCTAGGCTCCATAGGCTACCTGATGAATTGTGGCACAAAATGATGCCAGCGCATCGCGCTCACAGGCTCGTCTCATCGAGCGGGATGCGCAGCACCACCCCGGCGAGCGCCTTGCCCAGGGGATCCAGCCGCAGGGAGCGGGTCGCCCCACCTTGCAGCGCATCGTGCAGCACGAAGTTCAGCGCCTCGATATTGTCCAGCTCGAAGCGCTCGACACGCCCAGGGGCCAGCGCGCCGAGATGCCGCTTCACCCGCTCGGCGGTCAGCCAGTCGCGCAGGTGGGCATAGGCGGCGCTGGTGCGCGCAATCACACTGACGTTGGCGATGTTGCCCTTGTCGCCAGAGCGGCCATAGGCCAGGTCATAGACCCTGCGCGGCGCCTCGCCCATGAGCTCATACCTCCGTGATGGTCACTGTGACACGCGGCTCGACCTGCCCACGCGCGATGAGCGCCGGCCATAGCCCCAGCAGCGGCCGTGGCTCAGCGCCGACTGACTGGCCCGAGACGGACATCCCCGCCGGGCCGGAAAGCCCCAGCGCCATGGCGCGCCGCACCGCCGCCTTGAGCGTCTCTGGCTCGCTCGCGGTGAAGACCACACGCACGACTAGCTCGGCGGGGTCCTCTGGTGGCGGCGCGAGCGGGCCGTTCACGCTATCCTGCCCCAGGCGAGTGAGCTCCACACGGCTGATGGGCAGGCCCTGCCACGTCTCCGCCAGCATCTCACGCAGCAGTATCTCTTTACGATAGACCTCGGGCCAGCCGAGGGTGAAGATCAGCTCACGGCTATAGCCCTCGATCCGCGCCAGATTCACCTTCAGTGTCTCCGTGCGCGGTCGCCCTGTCACGCCGCTCACGCGCACGCGGTCCTCCCCGGCAGGCTCCAGACGCAGCGTGGTGATGTCGGCGACCACATCCGGGGTGAGGTACCGGCGGGGGTCATGCATCTCATAGAGCAGCTGCTCTTTGACCGTCTCGACCGTGACATGGCCGGCCAGCCCCGGTGTCTTGGTGAGGATGAACGAGCCGTCCTCCTCGACCTCGGCGATGGGGTAGCCAGGATGCGCGAGGTCCGCCGCCGTCACGCGACGCAGCAGGGCCAGGCTGTTCCCGCCAACCACCTGCCCCGTGCACTCCAGCAGATGCCCGCAGATCGTCCCGGCGGCGAGGCGGTTCCAGTCGTCAGCCGCCCAGCCGAAGTGATGCACGAGCGGCGCGAGATAGAGCGAGGGATCGGCCACGCGCCCGGTAATGACGATGTGCGCGCCCTGAGCAAGCGCGCGAGTGATGGGCTCCGCGCCGAGGTATGCGTTCGCCGTCACGATCGGCGTGCCCTCCAGCGACAGCGGCTGGCCCGTCTCGATGTTGGTGAAGGTCTCCCCGGCGGCGGCCAGCTCGCTCAGCGCGTCGAGCAGGTCATCGCCGGTGACCGTGGCGATGCGCAAGCCACGCAGGCCCGCCCGCTCAGCGGCGGCGCGCACGGCAGCGGCGGCTCCCGCCGGGTTCAGGCCGCCACCATTGGTGATGAGCGGGACACCACGGGCAAAGGCGAGCGGGAGGATGCGCGCGGCGATCGTGTCAATATCGCGGGTATAGCCTCGCGCGGGATCGCGCATCTGGTCGCGGCGGAGGATGGCCAGGGTCAGCTCAGAGAGCGCCTCGAAGCAGACGACATCCACGTGGCCGCCCTCGATCATGGGCAGCGCGCGCGTCACGTCGTCGCCGTAGAAGCCCTCCGCGGAGCCGATGCGTAGCATGGCGTCAAGCCTTTGCGCTGGTCAGCGCGGGCTTCTCCGGCGGAGCATAGATGGCGGCAAGCTCCTTGCGGGTGGGCATCATGCCCTCAGTCTTGCAGATGATGCCGAGCATGATCTCGTCGGCTCCCCCGCCGATGGAAAGGAGCCGCGCGTCGCGATAGGCCCGCGAGATGCGTGTCTCCTCCATATAGCCCATGCCGCCGTAATATTGCAGGCAGCTATCCGTCACCTCGCGCGAGAGGCGCCCGGCCTTGAGCTTGGCCATGGCGGCATCGGTAGTGATGTGCTCGCCCTCGATCATGCGCTCGATAGTCTGATAGCAGAAGGCCTTGAGCATGGCGATCTCGGTCAGCAGCTCGCCAAAGCGGAAGTGCACCGCCTGATTCCACAGGATAGGCTGCCCAAAGGTCTCGCGCCCACGGGTATATGCGATGGCGTCGCGCACGATGCGCTCTAGCGAGCTATAGGTCGTGATGGCGCCGACCAGCCGCTCGACCTCGAACTGCTGCATCTGCAAGATGAAGCCCATGCCCTCCTGGCCGATGGTGTTGGCCACGGGCACGCGCACATTGTCGAGAATCAGCTCGGCGGTGTCACTCGACCAGTTCCCCATCTTCTTGAGCTTGCGGCCCACGCTGAAGCCCGGCGTCTTCGTCGGCACGATGATGAGCGACATCCCATGATAGCCTGGCTCGTCGCTGGTGCGGGCCAGCAGGCAGACCCAGTCGGCCTGAGTGCCGTTGGTGATGTAGAGCTTGCGCCCGTTGATGACCCAGTCGTCACCGTCGCGACGCGCGCGAGTGCGGATGGAGGCGACATCGGAGCCAGCGTCAGGCTCGGTCACGCCGATGCAGCCGACCATCTCGCCTTTGATAGCGGGCTCCAGAAACTGCTTCTTCAGCTCGTGTG
>DASWAC010000451.1:0-9156 GCA_036391335.1 Ktedonobacterales bacterium | reverse complement strand
AGCGCGAGCAGGCCCATCGCCAGCATCGCAGCCATCATGTCCGCGCGCAGGGGGCGCCGGCGACGTGCGCCCGGCCGCATGCCCAGGCCAAGCGAGGCCAACGCCAGGGCAGGATAGAGAGAAACCAGCGCAGCACCCATTCCCAGCAACAGCCAGCCCATCCGCTGGTCCGCCAGGACACCCCCGGATGCTATGCGCGTGTCTACTGTCGCGCCAAGCCACGCAAGCACCGCACGGTGGGTCGCGCTTGCCGTGAGGATGGTGATGTGGTCTACGCCAGCGATGGTGACGAGGCGACGTGCGCCTGCCGAGGTGACACACGCGGCGCCGGGAACACTGGCCGTGTGGCAGGCGGCGGAAAGCAGCGCGTGCCCGCCCGCGATAATATTCTCTGGGTCGCGCTCGCCGACGACGATGAGCGCATTCGCCAGGGAGGCCGCCGTCACGTGCTCCGGCGAGAGGACGGGCGAGACCAGCACCGTCGCGGCCAGTCTCGGGGAGACGAGATCACCGAGGGCATAGCCGCCCACCGCGCTCGTGCCCATGCTATGCCCGATCAGCACCAACCGGGTGGCAAGGTCGGCATGCGCCAGCGCATAGCGGGCAACGTCATTCACGGTGGCAACGAGCTGGCCGGGGTCGTTCTCATCAGCTAGCGCAGTGGTGTCGAACGGGACGGCGGAGGCCCCATGCCCCGGGAGATCGAAGACATACGTGGTGACACCTTGCTTGGCAAGCTCGATGCCAAAGTCAGCCATGATCTCTTTGCTAGCGGAGAAGCCGTGCGCCACCAGCGCGACCACAGGCAGGCGCTGGCCGAGTGGCGTGTAGCGCACCGTGGGGATGCTCCCCCCGATGGTGAGACCCTCGCGCCGCACCCCCGCCTCGGTGGCCAGCATCTGCGTCACCGAGAGGGCGAGCAGTCCCAGCGTTGCCATCAGCAGCGCGACGTGCGCCAAGGCCCATCGCCCGCGCGGCAGCATGAGCGTCTCCGCCGGCTCAGCCTGCAGAGGTGAGATCGTCTCGGCCATACTATCCTCCAAGGTCAGCCCCATGCCCCCTGGTCCTCAGAGTGTAGGGCACATGGGAAGTCACAAAAGCAGCCGCTTGCCGGTAGTGATGCTCTGGTGGGGAGGTGCTATACTACGGCCACAGCCACCAACGCACTGTCGCGTTCACCTCAATCGCGGAGCACACCCTCATGGATATGTCTCAGCTGGCCCTCACTGACCCGGAGATCTACGACATCGTCAAGCACGAGGAGCGACGTCAGTTCGAGGGCATCGAGCTCATCGCGTCTGAGAATTATGTCAGCGAAGCCGTGCTCGAAGCCATGGGGACAGTGCTCACCAACAAGTACGCCGAGGGGCTTCCCGGCAAGCGCTATTACGGCGGCTGCGAATTCGTGGATGAGGCAGAGCGGCTGGCTATCGCCCGCGCCAAGGAGCTCTTTGGGGCCGACCACGCGAACGTGCAGCCCCATTCAGGCGCCCAGGCAAACGCGGCGGCGTATCTCGCGATGATCCAGCCGGGAGACACCGTGCTGGGCATGGCGCTGGACCAGGGTGGCCACCTCACCCACGGCAGCAAAGTCAACTTTTCCGGGAAGCTCTATCACTTCGTCTCCTACGGCGTCCGGCCAGACACCGAGCAGATCGACTATGACGAGCTGGAGCGGCTGGCGCAAGAGCACAAGCCGAAGCTCATCGTCTGTGGGTTCTCGGCCTATCCGCGCACACTAGATTTCCCGCGATTCCGGGCCATCGCCGATAGCGTGGGCGCGCTGCTCATGGCGGATATCGCCCATGTGGCGGGCCTCATCGCGGCGGGCGTCTATCCCACGCCAATCCCTTATTGCCACGTCGTGACCACGACCACGCACAAGACCCTACGCGGGCCGCGTGGCGCGATCATCCTCTGCACAGAGGAATGGGCCGCGAAGATAGACAAGGGTGTCTTCCCTGGCACACAGGGTGGCCCGTTGATGCACACCATCGCCGCGAAGGCCGTGGCCTTCAAGGAAGCGCTGACGCCAGAATTCAACGAGTATCAGCGACAGGTCGTGGCCAATGCCAAGACCCTAGCGAGCGCCCTCACCGAGAAGGGCCTGCGCCTCGTCTCGGGTGGCACCGACAACCACCTCATGCTGGTGGATGTGCGCCCGCTCAACACCACCGGACGCGACGCCGAAGCCGCGCTGGAAGCCGTCAACCTGCATTGCAACAAAAACGCGATCCCCTTTGATCCTCAGCCGCCGACCATCACCAGTGGGCTGCGCTTTGGCACCCCCGCCATCACCACCCGTGGGATGAGCGAGGCGGATATGCGCACGATCGCTGGCATGATCGAGGAGGCCGTCCGCATTCGTGAGGACGCCTCGGCCGTGTCTGACCTGAAAAATCGCGTCAAAGAGCTTGCCACCCGCTTCCCATTGCCTGGCGTGCTCGATGCCGCCGCGTCCGCGACATCCGCCGCGAGCGGAGGAGGGCGTGCGTGAACGTCGATCCGCCAAAGCAAGGCACACTCCGTTAGGCCGCGTCAGGCCACACCTCATCGTCACCGGTTGGCATGTGGCTCACCCTCTGGCGGCGCAATGATGCCCGCCGTCGCGCACGTGCGCGAGCCAGCCCCCACCGCCGTGGCGCTGTGAATCCGTGTCGCCCCTGACCCGGCTACGAACGACACACCCACATCATGCCGCCTCGGCGGCAGCTTTCCGGTGGCTCACGCCCCGGCTGGGCGCTGGGTCATCAGGTGCTTCATGGAAGGAAGCGCATCAGATGAAGGCGTATAACGCAGACCAGGTTCGTAACATCGCTGTGGTTGGACATGGCGGCTCGGGCAAGACCTCACTGCTCGATGCCGCGCTCTACGACACAGGCGCCGCCACCCGCATCGGGCGGGTGGACGACGGCACGTCCGTCTCGGACTATGACCCCGATGAACAAAAGCGCCGGATGTCCATCAATCTCTCGGTCATCCCCATCGAGGCGCGTGAGACCAAGATCAATTTTCTCGACACCCCCGGCTATGCCGACTTTGTCGGTGATGTGATGTCGGGGCTGCGTGTCGCCGATAGCGCGCTCTTCGTCGTCTCAGCCGAGAAGGGCGTCGAGGTCGGCACTGAGCTGGCGTGGCGCCGGGCAGATGAGCATGAGCTGCCCCGCATCGCCTTTGTGAACCGCCTCGACCGCGAGAACACCACCTACGAGCGCGCGCTCGACTCGCTGCGCACACATTTCGGCACCAAGGTCGTGCCGCTGAGCGTGCCGATTGGTGAGCAGTCGGCGCTTTCAGGTGTGGTGGATCTCGTCAGCGGGAAAGGGTATGGTATCTCGGGCGACAAGGCTGTCGAGATAGATATCCCTGCCGGCATGGCCGACCAAATCGCCAAGCACCGCGAGATGCTGGTGGAAAGCGCCGTCGAGAACGACGACGACCTGATGACCAAGTATCTCGATGGTGGCGAGATCACCGAGGAAGAGCTCCGCAAGGCCGTCACGGCTGGTGTGACCGCTGGCAGCCTGGTCCCCGTGTGCGCGGGATCGGCAGCCAGGAATATCGGCGTCCATACGCTGCTCAACGCGCTGGTGGACTACACTCCTACTGCGGCCGTTTGCCCGCAAACCAAGGCCAATGCCGCGCCAGCGATCTTCGTCTTCAAGACCATCCTGGATCCGCAGAAGGGTTCCTTCTCCTACTTCTTCCGCGTCTATCAGGGGAAGATCTTGCCCGACGCCCATCTCTTCAACGTGGTGACCATCACGGATGAGCGCCTGGGGCAGATCTATACGCAGCGCGGGAAAGCGCAAGAGGTCGCCACGGAGCTGCGCGCTGGCGATATCGGCGTGGTGGCGCGTCTGGCCAAGACCCACACCGGCAACACCCTGGGCGCGAAGGACATGAAGCCCTACGATCCGATTCACTTCCCTGACCCCCTCTTCGTCGCCGCGATTCACCCGAAGACGCAGAGCGACCTGGACAAGATGAGCACGGCGCTCGCGCGCATCCAGGAGGAAGACCCCACGCTGCACGTCTCACGCGATCTCGAAAGCGCCGAGACACTGCTCGCTGGCATGGGCGAGTCGCATGTGGCCATCGCCGCGGAGCGCATGCAGCGCCGGTTTGGTGTGGATGTGATCATCAAGGACCAGCGGGTGCCCTATCGCGAGACGATTCGCAAGAAGGCGAGGGCGGAGGGCCGCCACAAGAAGCAATCCGGTGGGCACGGCCAGTTTGGCGATGTCTGGCTGGAGGTCGAGCCTTTGCCCGAGGCTGAGACCTTCATCTTCGAGAACAAGATCGTCGGCGGTGTGGTGCCCAGGGAATATGTGCCGGGCGTCGAGAAGGGCGTCGCGGAATCCCTCAAGGAAGGGTTTATTGCGGGCTATCCGATGGTGCACGTGCACATCGCCTTGGTGGACGGAAAATATCACGACGTAGATTCGTCGTCGCAGTCCTTCGAGATCGCGGCGCGGCTCGGCATGAAGGAAGCCATAACCCTGGCGAATCCGACTCTGCTAGAGCCGATCATGACGGTCACGATTCTCGCGCCAGAGACGAACATGGGCGATGTGAGCTCAGACCTCAACACCAAGCGCGCGCGCATCATGGGCATGGAGCCCGCGCCTGGTGGCATGCAGAAGATTACGGCGCAGGTTCCTATGGCGGAGATGCTTCACTACGCCACCGACCTGCGCTCCATCACGCAGGGGCGCGGCACCTTCTCGATGGCGTTTTCCTCCTATGAGGAAGTGCCCGCCAACGTGCTGCAAGAGATCGTCGAGCAGCACAAGAAGGAGCACGCGCACAAAGCTTAGAACATCCCCAGCACCAAGCCACCATCCACCTGGATGCTGACGCCGGTGAGATAGCCAGCTTGGGTCGAGGCCAGGAACGCTACCAGCGCGCCGACCTCCTCAGGCTGGCCGATCCGCCGCGTGGGGATGACTTGCGCCGCGTCGCGGATCACCTGCTCGACGCTCACGCCCCTGCGGGCGGCTTCCGCGCCCTTCAGCTCGCGCTGGCGATCGGTCAGGATGACACCAGGCAGCACGTTATTCACGGTGATGCCGTCGCTCGCCACCTCGCTAGAGAGCGTCTTCGCCAGGCCGACCACCGCCGGGCGCAGCGCGTTGGAGAGGAGCAGGTTGTCTATTGGCTGCTTCACACTGGTGCTCAGCAGATTGATGATGCGCCCGCGCCCGCTCACGCGGAGCAGCGGCAGCGTGGCACGCATGAGGCGCACCGCGCTCATCAGGGTGAGCTGATACGCCGTATCCCATGCGGCATCGTCAGCGCGCTCGAAGCCGCCAGGGGGCGGACCGCCCGCGTTGGTCACCAGCACATCCAGCTTGCCAAAGCGCCGCTCGACCTCCGCGACGAGCTTGCCGGCGGCGTCTGGGGCGGCTACATCCTGCACGAGGCTCGCGATGACGGCCCCGTCGCGTGCGGCAGCCTGAGTGTCGGTCACAGCGGTGGCCAGCCGCGCCTCATCGCGCCCGCAGAGCATGGCGGAGGCGCCTTCGCCTGCCAGCGCCTTGGCGCTCGCCAGGCCAAGTCCCCGGCTCGATGCGGTCACCAGGGCGACACAGCCCTTGAGTCCGAGATCCATTGGTGTGTGCTCCTCACAGGGGCTTCATGGCGATAGACAGGCCTCGGCCCATGAGCCCCTCGGAATTATAGGTCACCGCGAGCCCCGTTGCCGCCAGTGCCACAGGCGGCGTGACGCCTCGGCGTAGTCCTTCCAGTGAAAGATGGCGTCATAGAGACTGGCGGACTGCGTGAACACAGAGCTGCCCTCGTGGGATGAGCATGGCCAATGAGAGGAGTGGCGCCACCGGTGATGCGCGCCGGATGACGAGCGATTGAGGGGAAAGATTGGCGGAGGAGGTGGGATTCGAACCCACGGTGCTTTCACACACGCGCTTTCCAGGCGCGCCCACTAGGCCTCTATGGGACTCCTCCACGAAGCGGGCAAAACACAAAGCCGGCGAAGCGAGCTGTGACGCTAGCTTGCCGACCGGGCTCGCACGCTCTGGCGGAAGGGGTGGGATTCGAACCCACGAAGCCTGTTAGAGCTTGCCGCTTTTCGAGAGCGGTGCCTTCAACCACTCGGCCACCCTTCCGCCGGGAAGTATAGCACACGCACTTTGGCGGTGCAATCACCGGCCAGGACCCATGCCCGTGCTTAGTGGTTGAGGCGCCGAGTAGCTCCATTGGAATTTTCTCCTTTCTTGAATATAAAGAAAATGTTATGGCGGCATTTACTATCCTTTCTCGCACTAGGGGCAGCACCGCTTGAATGTGGCCGGTCAGGGTGATACACTTTCCTTACCAGACGTACGAAAGGCCATATTTACAGCCTTCACGCACCGAGGAGAATTCCCATGCGCCTCCTGCTCAGCCGCGGAGACCCGGCACTGCGAGACGCGGAACCGCGGCGTGATGTGCGGTGGGACAGCAAAGGCACCAGAGTTATGCGCTCTGGTGCCTGTTTGTTTTTCTGCGGAAGGTGACGCGCCAGCACCAGTAAGCCCCTGGCGCACGAGTACACAGGTGACTTGTCACAAGCGAGCAGCTTCCACCGGCGGCGTCGCGTTCACTCCGCGAAGGATCGGCGGGGCAAGAAAGAAGGATAGACCCGATGCACTCGAGCTTGTACGGAAAGATCGCGAAGGCAAAGCAGTATGCCCAGGAGCCCGAGCGACTCAAGATTCGCGCACTCGAAGCGAGCTTTGACGGCGATAACACGGAAAATACTGTCGCATTGAAGGATGGCGCCTGGCACTGCACCTGCAATTTCTTCCATGAGTGGGGCGCCTGCGCGCACACCATGGCCACCGAGCGGATTCTCGGCCACCTGATTCCCGATGACCTGCGCCAGGGCGAGCCACTCGCTGAGTCGGGGTATCCCCTGCTGCCACAGCGCTAGGAAAGCCACACCCACTGAAAAGCAATGACGGGCCAGGGAGCGTATCTCTGGCCCGTCTCGTGTCTGTCGCGCATCGCCCGTGGGGCTATTTGATATAGTGTGGCAGCACGAAGGTGAGAATGATCATCACCACCACCATCGCGCTCGCGACACCGATCGTGAGCAGCAGGTCATGCCGCACATAGGTGTAATTCTCTGCGCTGATGAGCCCGACGACACGGTTACGCTGCACTGTTTGCGCGCGCGCGATGCTGCGGGCCTGCGCCTTGGCGGCGGTCGGGGCCTTAGCCGCCGGCACACTCGGCTTGGGCGCGGTGGGCTTCGGGGTGGTGGCCGGCGTCGTAGACCTGGCTGGCGCTGTGGATGTCGCGGACTTCGTGGCGGTGGCCGCTGCCGTGGCAGATGGCGCCTTCACGACCGGCGCACTCGCGGGCGCAGTGGTTGGCTCAGTGGTGGCGCCGGCAGCCGCGGTGGCGCTCGTGTCTGGCGATTGGTCGCTCTTGGCGGGCTGCTGCCCGTCGCGCACCAGCGCCACATTACGCCGTGCCTGTGCGCCAGACCGCGCCGATGCAGACTTCTTCGCCATCGCATTAAGCTCCTGGTACTATCATCACGAGCGAGCAGGCCGCCCCTGCGGAGAAACACTGTAGAGAGTCAGCGATTAGTATACCCCACCCGCGTGCGGCGCGCAACGGCGATAGCGCGGCCTCAGGCCTGATTAGGCCGACGGTTGGCGCTGCGGATGACCGCCCCCACGCACTAGGAGCGTCACCCTATGGACCTCACACATTTCGACGAGTCGGGCCGAGCCCGCATGGTGGATATCAGCGAGAAAGAGCGGACCAGCCGCGAGGCGGTTGCCGAGGGCGCGGTGCTCATGCGGCCGGCGACCCTGGCGCGCATCCGCGAGGGCAGCCTGGCCAAGGGCGATGTGCTGGCGGTGGCCCAGGTCGCGGGCATCATGGCGGCAAAGCAAACGCCCGCGATCATCCCGATGTGCCACACGCTGCTGCTGACCGGTGTCACGCTCGCTCTCACGCCGGAAGACGGTGATCCGGCGCGGGTGCGGATCGAGGCGCGGGTGCGCACGGTGGGGCAGACGGGCGCTGAGATGGAGGCACTGCACGCGGTGAGCGCGGCGGCACTGACCATCTATGACATGTGCAAGGCCATTGACCGGGCGATGGAGATCACGGGCATCCGGCTGCTGCGCAAGAGCGGTGGCAAATCTGGCGACTGGCGGCGCGAAGAGGGTGAGCCGGGCACAGCGTGATGGGGTGTGAATGCGCGCGGGTCTGAGGCAGCCGTAAGCCGAATTTTGTCCGCTGGCGCCTCGCGGCCACCGGCGTGGCAGTCATCTCTCTAGGGCAACGGTTACCCGCTGCCTCAAGCAGCCAACCCGGGGGTCGTCAGGCGAGCCACCCTCCCCCTGTCTGGCCTTGCTCCGGATGGGGTTTACCCAGCCGGCTGGTCACCCAGCCGCTGGTGAGCTCTTACCTCACCATTTCACCCTTGCCCGCAGGCCTCGCGGCCCCGTTGGCGGTATGTTTCTGTGGCACTTTCCTTGAGGTCGCCCTCACTGGCCGTTAGCCAGCATCCCGCTCTATGGAGTTCGGACTTTCCTCGGCCGGCGCGAGTCGCCCCGCCACCGGTCGCGATTGCCTCACTGCCTCAAGCCCGGCACATCACCAGCTTAGTATATCACCGCGCGCCGCCCGCTCCCCAGACGCCTTGACGTGTGGGCAACCGGTCGCTATGCTGTGAGCGTCTTGCTCAGCTAATTTCTTCCTTTCATCTTGGATTCGAGGCCTCCATGACCACTGCGAGCCCAAAGAGCCATATCTTCATCAGCTATGCGCGCAAAGACAGCAAAGTGGCTGACGACCTGCAAACCCGGCTGCGGCAGCGCGGCATCGAGGTCTGGGTGGACCGCTCGCGACTGGTCCCCGGCGCGGCCTGGCCGGAGGGTCTGCGGCGGGCCGTCGAGGGCTGTGACGCCATGCTCGTGCTCCTCTCGCCCGCCTCGCTCGCGTCCGAGTTCGTCCGTCGTGAGTATCTGCACGCGCTGAGCCTGGGCAAGGTGATCATTCCGGTGGTGATAGGCAAGGTCGAGGCATTCCCCGAAGAGCTGCGCGACGTGCAATGGATTGATCTGACCCAGCAGTCAGGCCAGGGCTATTATGACCTGCTGCTCGCGCTCGACGCCCACGGATTGATGCTCA
>DASWAC010000450.1:0-5350 GCA_036391335.1 Ktedonobacterales bacterium | reverse complement strand
GACGCCCCCGCGCACCGTGATGTAGCGATAGGCATCCTCAAAGCAGAGCGAGACGACAGGGTCTCGCTCCAGATTGTTGTGCTTCACACGGCCAACCTTGGTGTTCATGATGATATGGTCATCGCGCAGGGCATACCACATCACGGACTGCTGAGGCGTGCCGTCGGGCATGACGGTGGCCATGATGGCGAAGCGAACCCCTTCCAGGAATGCGCGAGCTGGGTCGGAAAACGCCGTATTAGTTGGACTCATGAACGGGTAGACTCCTCGTGTCAGTTAGAAGGGAAGCTCTTTCGTGCGACCAGAGCCCCGCAGCGAGGCGACCTGCGGGATGACCTCCTCGCCGATGAGCTCGATGCCTGTCGAGGTCGCGACGTCGTTGACTCTGCCGAGCACATGGTCGAAGCCCATATCTGCCAGTGCGCCCAGGCGATCAATGAGCTGGTTCGGTGTCATCGCGCCGCCCTTGCCGTCTTTCGCGATGTTGAAGACGAGATAGGCCGTCTTCTCGATGGCGTCATAGTCGCGGCCGACCTCATCGCAGTGCTGGCGCAGCACATCGAGCTTGTGCTTGACCTCGGCATCGGTGCCATAGGTAAAGAGGTTGCACGCATCGGCATATTCGGCGACGAAGCGCAGCGTCTTGCGCTCACCGCCACCGCCGATCAGGATGGGTGGGTGTGGCTTGGTCACCGGCTGGGGATGGTTGAGCGGGCGCTCGAGCTGATAGTGGGCGCCGTGGAAGGGCCGCTCGTCGTCCGCGAACATCTGATGCGCCAGCTTGAGCGTCTCCTCCAGGCGCTCGAAGCGCTCCTTCACCGGCGGGAAGGGCACGCCGAGGCCGACATGCTCCTCCTCGTTCCAGGCCGCGCCAATGCCCAGATAGGCCCGGCCACCGGAAAGCACGTCGAGCGTCGTCGCCGTCTTGAGCAGGATTCCTGGATAGCGATAGGTCACACCGGTGACCATAGCGCCCAGCTTGATCCGGCTGGTGCGCCCGGCCGCGAAGCCCAGCGCGGTGTAGCATTCCAGCATCTCGTGCTCGGCCGAGCCGGTGTAGCCGATCTGAAAGAAGTGGTCCATTACCCAGAAGCTGTAGAATCCGGCCTTCTCGGCTCGCTCAGCCACCGTCCCGAAATCCGCGCCGAGTTGTGCCACCCCTCCGGGCCAGGTAAAATTTGGTACCTGAAGACCTAATCGCATCGAGTCCTCCGTCGCCATGCTGATGGCGGCATTGCGCCGCTATGGAAAGTATAGCGATACCGCGCCAGCAGACGCCGTTACCAGGTCCCGATGGCTTTTCGCTATACTGGTTGGGTGAGCTTCGCAGGGAGGCACGAGTCACATGGTGATGCGACGATGATATGCCCACGCTGCGGGACCCCCGTGCCGCCTGGGGTCAGCGTGTGCGTGCGCTGTGGGCTGGCAGCCAACACCCACCCCGGCGCGGCGCCATGGCGCACGGGTGACGATGGGGCCCCTGCTGCCCGCTTCGAGCCTGGCTTGACAGGGACACCCATCAGCCCAGAGCCCTATCTGATTACCGCGCGACTGGGTGAGCGCCTAGCCATCGCGGCGCACCCGGTGGTGGCCTCCTGGGCAGAAGCGCCCGCGTCAGCTCGCCAGAGATCACAGACCCGCTGGCGGGCGCGGCTTGTGCTGGCGCTGCTGGCGGCAGTCGCGCTGGGCAGTCTCGGGGGCGTGGTAGCGCATCGGCTGGCGACTCCGGCCACCGGCATGGCGCTCACCCCAGGCGCGGCGCTGGCGACCGCCGTTCCGGCGCGGGCGTGCCCTGGCACCGCCATAGATGCCGCCGCGGCGAAGGCAGTGGATCAGGCGACCCTGACCACTGGCCTGCGGAATGCCGATGCGCGCGACTTCCGGCCAATAGATGCGGTCAGAAGCTTCGAGGTGGGGCAAACCGCGTATATCACTGTGCGCATCGTGAGTGCGCGAGCCGGCACACTGGGTCTGGCACTCTGCACGCCGGGGCGCGAGATCACCTCGGCGGTGGCTGTACCCGCACACTCGCAAGGCGCCTACGCGCACTTTCCGCTGACCATGAGCGCTGCCGACCTGGGCCGTTGCCTTGCGAGCGTCACGTGGGAAGGCAGCGTCGCGGCGGCCCTCCCATTCGTCACTCGCCCCACTCGGGATGCCGCGGCCGGGTAGTGTTCCAGTCCCCTCCATTGCCCCACTGATCAGCCTGCGCATCCCACTGTGTCGCCTGCGTATCTTGTGGGTTGGCGAGCGGACCCCTCTCAGGGCTGCCCCACTGGCCGACCGGATTGTTCCACTGCTCCCCAGGTGACTCCCAGGTCGCCGACGGACCGTTCCAGCCGCTGGCGGGGCTGTCCCAGGTGTTTGCCGCGGGCGCGCCCCACTGGGGGGTCTGGCCGGGCTGCGAGGTCGCGCTTGCCGGATTCACTGCCGCCGCTGCCCTGCGCTGGAGCAAGATCACGGCGGTTCCGATGCTGGCCAGCATGAGCGCGGCGACGATCGCGCCGATGATGAGCCACAGCCCCGAGGGTGGCTTCGGCGTGACCGTGTGCGCGGCGACAGGCGCCGTCGCGGTCGGCTCGACCGTTGGCGTCACGGCCGGGGAATCCAGCAGGGGAGTGGCGTCGCTTCGCTGGATGATGCCGGGTCCACCGGCGAGGAGGATTACCTGGCCGGAGGCGCCGCTGGCCGCCCCACTGAACGACGCTGGCACCGAGAGCTGCACCTTGGTGACCCCTGCGGCATTGGGAGGCGCGGTGACCGTAAACGGCACCTCGACGAGATCATCCGCGCTGTTCTCGGGTTGGGCAATGCCCATGAGCCACAGGTGTTGCGGCGCTGTGCGGCCGAGGGTCACCCAGCGACTGATCGTCACCTTGGTCGTGCCGCCCATGGCCAGACTCTCGCCGGGATCAACCTGCACGGTGGCATCTATGTCGCGCGTGGCCACGTAGGGGAAGAGCGTGATGGCGACGAAGGGATGCTGCACCGGCTGCGCCGTCGCCGTCGCCGTCGCCGTCGGCATGTGCGAGGTGGTCGCAGTGGGTGACGCCACGGTGGTCCGGGCGGTGGCCGTCGGCTGCGGGATGGCGGACTCGTAGCGCAGGCAGAAGAAGTAGCGGCCTGGCGTGAGCTGTGACGGCCAGGAGAAGGTATAGGCGGCGTTGGCGTTCTGGCCGTCATTCAGGCGGATGTTATTGGCACCTGAGACCGGCAACAGCCTGGCATTGGCATTCAGGCAGGCGGGATCAGGCTTGGTCGTGGTGTAGTACATCGAATAGACGGATGCCTCACCGGGGGCCAGGACGACGGTGAGCGTCACCTGGGCGCCTGGGCCGCCAAAATTCGGATAGACGCGAATCGTATTTTGAGAGCTTGCCACAGCGGGGCGCGGACTCATCGCGAGCAGGGCCGCAGCCAGCATCGCGACGATGGCGAGCGCCACACTGCCGAGCCTCGCGGCAAGGGTCTTCCTCACGAGAAATACTCCAGCGCTGGATCGCAAAGTGGGTGCGATGCCAGCAATGGTACAGAAGCACGGCCAGGGTGTCAATGAAATGAGGCTTGCTGGCGCATGCGAATAATGCGTACACTGTCCCAGTGGAGTGGTCGTGAGCCGGGCTTCACCGTCTGGCTAGCTATGGCTCAGGTGTGTTGATGCGAGTCAATGATGGCGATGTGGCAGCCGGTGCGGCCAGCGCCGGAGCGATGCAAGCGCTGACGCGGCGTGTCATCGCGCAGCGCGCGGAGCGGTACCCGGACGCGGGCCCCGATCTGCGCCGGGCGGCGACGGCGCGCTTTCGTCGCGAGCCGCAGCGCCTGCTCGTGGCCTACGCGCACGTGCTGCCTGGTCGGGCCTCCGAGGCGATTAGCGCCGTGCAGTCATTCGCCCGGCCACGTGGCATGCAAGTGCTCTGGAATGTGCTTCCCCAGCTCGAGGGCGAGACCGAGCTGCCTGGCGCGCTGGCTGCCACCGGCTTCACGCGCACCGAACACCTGCTGCTGATGGGGCATATGGGCGAGGTGAAGGGGCCACGCAATCCGGCGGTGAGCGTCGAGCGCATCACGTCGTGGGATGAGATGCTGGCCTATGAGCGCGGGAGCCGGATCGCCTTCTTCAACGACAGCTTTCCCGCCGCCGAGGTCGTGCGCATGCGGGCCACCGATCGCTGGCACGCGCAGCAGGTGCGTTGGTGCGACTACTACAGCGCGAGAGTCAACGGCGAGATCGTGGGTGGCTGCTATTTCACCTGCTATGAGGATGTCCCCACGATCATGGGTGTCTATACGCTGCCCGCCCTGCGTGGCCGGGGTGTGGCGACCACCATGCTCGCCACCGTGCTGAGCGGGCTGCACGCGCAGCGTCACACCGCGACCTGCCTCTTCGTGCGGCATGATAACCCAGCGCAGAGTGTCTATCGCACCCTCGGCTTTGTGCCGCTGTGCGACGAGGATACGTGGCTGTGGGATCCGTGGGAGAGCGGCGATGTCACGCTCACGTGGTGACACGGGCTAGACGCACGTCTGGCGCCACGCGTCCAGCTCGGGATGCTTCAAGATGACGCTGATGCTCGCCGTCTTCGCGCTGGCGCAGGCGCCGGTGAAGTCGCTGTTCGTGTCGGAATATTCGGCGGCGAAGACTGCCTTGTGGTCATGTGTGAAGGGCGCGAGCTTCGCGCACCAGCCCTGCGCGAAGCAGTCTTCTACCAGGGCCCAGTCAAAGAGCGGCTCCAGCGTGGCCACCTGATCAGGATCATTCTTCAGGCCAACCGAGAGGCCGCGTTGATGTGCCTGCGCCGCAAGCCATTTGTTGAAGCTGAGCTGATCATTTGCCGTGAGCGGGAAGCCCGTGTCATTCTGGAAGCCATCCATATTGTCAGGCTCCACGCCATCGAAGCCCGCTGCCGCGCAGATGTCTAGCCGCTTGGCCAGGATGGGACCGAGAATGCCAAGCTGCCTGATGTCGAGCCAGCGCTCCTCGTGATAGCCCACATATTGCTTGCCCAGCACACTCGCGGGGAAGTCAGCGTGATCTGGCCGCCAGCTCTCGTAGGAGCCGGCATCCACATAGCAGATGACCTTCCGTCCGTGGGCGTGCAGGTCCGCCACCAAAGCGGCCACGCTCGTCTTGCTGCTGGTGGCCCACAGATCAATGTCATAGACATCCGCCCTCACGGAGCTATCCACGTCGCCGCTCAGCTGCCACTGCCAGCTCAGCCCTGGCGCGGGATGCCAGATGGCGTGTGGGCCTACCGGCGAGACAGACGGGGTGGCCGGTGGCGGAGTGAGCGAAGCGGTCGGGGTCGCCTCGCCACAGCCGGCGAGCAGCACACAGAGCACGAGCAACGGC
>DASWAC010000449.1:0-7434 GCA_036391335.1 Ktedonobacterales bacterium | reverse complement strand
TGGTCGCGCTCGGCACATTCGCCGTGGTCATCGGCACAGTCATTGCCATCGCCTGGCAGCCGTGGACCGCCAATCACTTTGGCTATGCGGTTCCCGGGCGCGATGGGCTGCCCACCTATGTCTTCGAGAACGGGCGGCGCTATCACACCTCGCAGGTCTGTGCCAATGCGGACTGGTGCGCGCGTGACCGGTCACAGCAGGGCATCCCGCGCTGCGACACCCAGGCCGACCTGGCGGCCAGGCACGAGTGGCCGCTCACCCCCGCTGACCACATGTTCACCTTGTTCGGTGCGCCGCAGACCATCTACATCGGTCCCTGGGGCAGAGGTTTGCCGGCGCCCTTCATCATGGCGGATGGCCCCGACTGCTATGTGATGTATTCGCTGGAAGGCGGGCCGTAGTCCGCTAGCCGATCGTCTGCCGCAGCGCCGCGATGCCCGCCGCGACGCCCTGCGGATGCCCATATACAGATGAGCCAGCCACGAGCACATTAGCTCCGGCATGCACGACCCTGGGCGCAGTGGCCGCCGCGATGCCGCCATCAACCTCCAGGTCGCAGGTGACCCTGGCCTGGGTGATCATGGCGCGCACCCGCTCGATCTTGCTCAGCATCGTCTCGATGAATTGCTGCCCCCCAAAGCCAGGATTCACCGTCATGCAGAGAATCAGGTCCACGTCGCGCAGCACCTCTTCGACCGCGACCGGCGGCGTAGACGGGTTGAGCGCGACGCCGGCCTTGCGCCCGAGCTGGTGAATCTGCTGGATGGTGCGATGCAGATGGGGCGAGGTCTCCTGATGGACGATGATGATATCCGCGCCTGCCGCGGCGAAATCCGCGACGTAGCGCTCGGGCTCGACGATCATCAGATGCGCCTCGATGGGCAGTGACGTATGCCGCCGCACCGCTTCGACCGCCAGTGGCCCCATGGTAATGTTGGGCACGAAGCGGCCATCCATGACATCCACCTGGATGCGGTCGGCGCCACCGGCCTGCGCCGCGGCGACTTGCTCGCCGAGCCGGGCGAAATCCGCTGAGAGGATCGAAGGGACGATATGCGCCATCGGGGGATGCCTCCAGAATCGTAGGACACGTCTCACGCTGCTGCCCCAGTGCGATGCTTGCTCATGCCGGATAGAGCGGGCGCGTGAGTGGGCATCACCCCTGCCCCTCGGCCAGCTTCGCCGCCGCCGCGCGATCCACCAGCCAGCGCAGCTCGCCATGCGATGGGCTAATCAGCTGCGAGGGATAGGTCTCGATGTTCGGCACGCCTTCGAGCACCTCGGCCAGCGCATCGGCCTTATCCGCGCCCGCCACCAGGAAGTACACCGCGCCCGCCGCATTGATGAGGGGCGCGGTCATCGTGATGCGCGTGGTGTTGAGCTGCGGCACGTCATTGGCAACGACCAGCCGCTGGGTCTCGTGCAGCGCGCTCGTGCCGGGAAAGAGCGAGGCGGCGTGCCCATCTGGACCCATCCCCAGCAGGATGAGGTCGAAGGTGGGAAACTCGCCTTCCGCCGTGCCAAAGAGCGAGCGCATCTCCTGCTCGCACAGCAGCGCCGCCGCCTGGGGAGGCAGCTCGCCGCGCATGCGGTGGACCTGCGCCTCATTGATGCCGAGCGGCTCCAGCAGGGTGTCACGCGCCATCCCGAAATTACTCTGCGGGTCGTCGGGTGGGACGGCGCGCTCATCGCCCCAGAAGAACTCGACATCCTTCCACGGCAGGCGCGAGCGATAGGGCTCTGCCGCCAGCACCTGGTGCAGCTTGATCGGCGTCGAGCCGCCGGAGAGCGCGACCCTGAATGAGCCACGCACTGCCACGGCTTCCTCACAAACGCTGGCAAACTGGCTGGCCGCAGCGGCCACCAGCACCGTGAGATCGTCGAAGAGCTCGTGGGTCACGCGGATGGGGGCGCCATCGGTCATGGGGTCCTCCTCACACCATGCGGGCCAAGGATGCGCGCCGCCGCCGACAGGGATTCCTCGAAGAGCTGGTCAGGGTAGAGCTCGCGAAGCTGCTGCTCGATCGAGAACATCTCACCGAGAGCGCCAAGCGAGACCGTGTGTGCGGGATACACCTGGCCGGCCGAGCAATGAGTGGAGGCATGCCACAGATCTTGCTCGCGGGCGATGGCAAAGACCCCATCTTGCCCGTTGAGCTTCGCGTGCACGTGCACCGACATCAGCGCCCCGAAGCCGACCTGCGAGATCGCGCCAATGCCTGGGGAAGAGCGCGCGAAGCTGCCATCGCTGGCACGCCGCTTGCCAAGCACGTCCAGCCATGATCCCTGCGGCACCCCGGGACGCGGCAGCAGCTCGATCTGGATGCGCACGCCGTTGCCCAGCGCCGTGTGCCCGCGCCCACCGCCGGCAGCCGGGGCCGGTGGCTGGCCGCTGGTCTCCCAGTTCAGCCGCGAGGCCATCCAGCCGGCGAAGAGATACGCCTGGGCCGAGTTCCCGATGCTGTCATCGGTGTCGGCGGCATATTCGATGGTGAGCCGATCGATGGCGCCGAGATAGGGCCTGAGGTCTTGCGTGTCGAAGAATTGGGCCATCAGCTCGGTCCACGGGGAGAGGCGGGTCCAGTTCAGATCGGTGACGATGCAGGCGTTATGCTTGCGCCGCTGCAGATCATTGAGCGCGACGAGGGCCTTCTCGGCGTTGCGCGAGTCTGAGGTATCGATGATGAGCCGGTCGCAGCCATCCACCAGCGACTCGAAGAGATCTGAGCGCCAGGGTGGCTCACCGGTCCACAAAAGGAACGATGGCTGCTCGGCCAGGATGAGCGGGAGCACGGTCCCCGGCAGCAAGGTTGCCTGGTCGGGCTCCGTCGTGATCATGATGACCTCGCCGTGGGTCGAGCCAGACTGATCGTCGCGCTGGGTGATGCCGATCTGCGAGGCGACCGTCGTATCTTTGGGCATATGCCCGAGAGACCGCAGCACGATGGCGCGCATGGCATATTGCCCGCTGACCTGCTCGACTTCGCGCACCACCGAAGAGGCGTTCCCCTCCACCCCGGTAAAGACGACGAGGGTGAGCGCGCAGTTGCGAGCCACGACCGTGCCACCGGCGGCCAGAGAGCCCGCGGCGGCCTCACGCCAGAGATTCGAGAGGCCCGTCTCAATGCCATTGACGGGTACGGGGCGCAAAGGCACATGAGGTGTGGTCATAATCTCCTCCAGGTGTGTCCATCACGCTCGATGAGCTGGTCCGCCGCTTCGGGTCCCCACGTGCCCGGCGCATAGAGCGCCACTGGTGACCTGGAATCACGCCAGGCTTGGACGATGGTATCCACCAGTCGCCAGGCTGCGAGGGTCTCGTCAATGCGGGTGAAGAGCGTCGCGTCACCGGCCATCGCGTCGAGCAGCAGCCGCTCATACGCCTCCGGTGGTGTGCCGCCAAATGTGTTGCCGTAGAAGAAATCCATATTCACGGCGCGCAGGTGCATCTCGCCGCCTGGCACCTTCGCATTGAAGCGCAAGGTGATGCCCTCGTCGGGCTGGATGCGCATCGAGAGCACATCGGTGGCCAGCTCACCCGCTCCGGTTCCCTGGAAGAGCAGATAGGGCGGGCGGCGGAACTTGATGGCAATCTCGGTGACCCGCTTGGCCAGGCGCTTGCCCGTGCGCAGATAGAAGGGAACCCCCGCCCAGCGCCAGTTTTCGATGTTGAGCTTCACCGCCACATAGCTCTCGGTCAAGGAATCAGGCTTCACGCCTTCTTCCTCGCGATAGGCTGGCACCTTGACCCCACCAACATAGCCGCTGGAATACTGCGCGCGCACACTGTCATTCGCGATCTCGCGCAGCACCGGCGGCAGGGCTCCCAGCACCTTGAGCTTCTCGTCACGCACGGCCGCGGCGCCAAAGTTGACCGGTGGCTCCATCGCGGTGAGGGTTAGCAGCTGCATCATGTGGTTTTGCAGGATGTCACGAATCGCGCCGGCGCTCTCATAATATTCTGCGCGCCCCTCCAGCCCCAGAGACTCGGCCACGGTGATCTGCACGTGCTCGATATAGCGCCGGTTCCAGATGGGCTCGAAGATGCCATTGCCAAAGCGAAAGACCAGGATATTTTGCACGGTCTCTTTGCCGAGGTAGTGGTCCATGCGATAGATCTGGTCTTCGTGGAAGGCGCGGCTCAGGTCGGCGTTGAGCTGCTGCGCTGTGGCGAGGTCATGGCCAAAGGGCTTCTCGATCACGATGCGCGACCACCCCTTGCCTTCGGCCTCAGTCTCTGGGGGGCGCGCCGCGCCAGATTCGGAAAGCATCGCGGCGATATCTGAATAGAACTCCGGCTGGGTCGCCAGATAGAAGATGCGGTTGCCCAGCGTGCCGCGATCGTGGTCAATCTGGTCGAGCAGCTGGCCCAAGCGCTCGAAGGCGGCGCGATCGTGAAACTCGCCCTGGTTATAGAAGATGCCCTTCGAGAAGGTATCCCATACCGAGGGTGAGATGGGCTGGGTGCGTGAGTTCGTGGTGATGGCGTCGAAGGCCATCTTGCGGAAGTCGTCGTGTGAGAGCGGCCGCCGCGCCATGCCCACCACGGTGAATTGCGGTGGCAGCGGGTGCTCGAGCGCGAGATTATAGAGCGCGGGCAGCAGCTTCCTGCTGGTCAGGTCGCCGGTCGCGCCAAAGATGACCATGATGCATGGCTCGATATGCTTGGCCGAGCGCATGCCGATGCGGAGTGGATTGATGGTCAGGTCACGCAGGCTCATCCCAGCCACCTCCCTTCATCACACTAGTAATAGGAGTAAATAGGGACGCTCAGGCCTGGCTCTTGGTGCCGCTGCTCTCGCCGTCTTCCAGCAAGACCGCATGCCCGCCAAATTGCTGGCGCAGCGCCGCGAGCACCTTCGCGGAGAAGGATTCCTGCTGGCGCGAGACGAACCGCTGCAAGAGCGAGAGCGTGATGACCGGCGCGGGCACATCTTCATCAATGGCAGCCTGCACAGTCCACCGGCCCTCGCCGGAATCCTCGACATAGCCCTTGATCTGCTCCAGCTTCGGATCATTCGCCAGGGCCAGCGCGGCGAGATCCAGCAGCCATGAGCGCACTACGCTCCCATTTTGCCAGACGCGCACCACCTCGCGCAGGTCGGGGGAAAATGGCGACTTCTCGATGATCTCGAAGCCCTCACCGTACGCCTGCATCATGCCATACTCGACGCCGTTGTGCACCATCTTCACAAAATGTCCCGCGCCGTGAGTGCCCATGTAGCCATAGCCGTTCTCAGGGGCCAGTGTCTTGAAGATAGGCTCGCAGTGGCCGAAGATCTCCCGCTCGCCGCCCACCATCAGGCTATAGCCGACCTTCAGTCCCCAGATGCCGCCGCTGGTTCCGGCGTCCATATAGTGCATACCCTTGGCAGTCACATCCTGGGCGCGGCGCTGGGTATCCTTCCAGTTCGAGTTGCCACCGTCGATGATGATGTCACCCGGCTTGAGCAGCGTCATCACATGGGTCAGTGTGTCGTCGGTGACCTGGCCCGCGGGCACCATGAGCCACACCACCCGTGGGGACGCCTGCAGCGCGCTCACCATCTCCTCGATGGTATAGGCGGGCACACAGCCCAGGGCTGCCGCTTCATCCACAGGGCCCCGGCTGCGATTAGAGGCCACCACACGGTGGCCACCCAGCACCAGCCGGTGCGCCATATTGCCGCCCATGCGGCCCAAGCCATAGATGCCAATTTCCACTGATGTGCCCTTTCTGGCGTGCCTAAGCCTAGTCTTGCCATGCGCCGCGCTCCGGCGCCCCTCGCCACAGTCATCCGGCTCGCGAAGCGCTACCAGTGTGCCCTGGAGCCGCACCCCGTGCCCAAGCCTCGCTCGCGCTGTCCTAGACGCGAGTGGCCCCCAGCGCCTGCAGCAGCTCCGTCAGGCCGGCATCCACATTGCGCAGCACGATGCGGATGACCCGGCGCCCGCGCGCCTCGAGGGTTTGCAGATCGCCAAGAGCCTGCGCTTGCTTCAGCACGCTAAAGCTATAGGCTGCGCCGGGGATGGGCAGATCCACACTGTCGGGTGTAGTGAACTGGATGAAGACGCCGTTGTTGGCGCCGCCCTTATGCAGCTGGCCCGTCGAATGCTGGAAGCGTGGCCCGAAGCCCGTCGTAGTGGCCTTGCGCGTCATATCGCGCAGCCGCATGCGCACCCGCTGCAGGTTCGCCGCCGTCTCGCTGGTGTCGCGCAGATAGGCCAGCAGCGCGATATAGTCACCTTGCTGCACCTGGCTGAGATAGCGCTCCAGCGCCGCCTGCAGCGAATCCGCGCCACGGACCTTCTCGCCCTGCGGTCCGTCCGCATAGAGCACCACATTGCGCGACTCGGTCTGCAAGATGGCCTGTGGCGAGGGTAGCTTTCCGTTGGCGGTGTAGTCCTTCAGCAGGCGATCGGTCGCGTCTTTCGACTCTTGCACGTTGGGCTGGTCGAACGCGTTGATGCCCAGCAGTGAGCCCGCGACCGCCGTGGCCATCTCCCAGCGGAAGAACTCGCCGCCCAGGTCATATACATCTTGCAGGGTGATGCGCACCACCGGCTGGCCCGCCGCTTCGAGGGCGGCCATCGCGTCATCCTGACGCGCGTCGAAGCCCGTCTGGGTGCGCAGATAGGCGAAGATTCGGTCGGTGCCATAGACGATGGGCGCGCCAGCATCCTCACCCACCACCGGGACGATGCCTTTGCCTTCCTTGCCAGTGCTCTCGGCGATGAGCTGCTCGACCCAGCTCCCAAACGTGGCCACCGGCGGTGAGATGACGAACGTCACCTTATCGCGGCCCGCGCGCGCTGCCGTGCCCAGCACGGTGCCCAGCCACGCGCCGGGATTCTGGTCCGTCGTGGGTCCGGGCGAGCACACACGCGCCATGGCGCGAGCACGATCGAGCAGCTTGGCGACATCCACCCCGATGATGGCGGCAGGCACCAGCCCAAAGAAGGAGAGCGCCGAATAACGCCCGCCGATATCTGAGGGATTGCGGAAGATATCACGGAAGCGGGCATCTTGCGCGAGCTGGTCGAGCTTCGTGCCGGCATCGGTGATGGCGATGAAGTGCTGCCCCGCCTGGTCCCCGGCCAGCCGCTCCAGCTGAGCGCGGAAATATTGGTATTGCGAGATCGTCTCGATGGTGCCGCCGGACTTCGAGGCCACCAGGAAGAGCGTCTTGCTCAGGTCAATGCCCTGCTGGATGCCACTGATCGTGGCCGGGTCGGTCGTGTCGAGGACGATGAGCTCGGGCTGTCCCGAGGCGCTGTGGAAGGTCTCGCGCATGACCTCGGGGGCGAGGCTGCTGCCGCCCATGCCCAGCAGCACACACCATCTGATGCCCTCCGCCCGCACCTGATCGCGCAGCGCTTGCAGGCGGCCGATATCCTCGGCCATCTCGTTCATCACGGTGAGCCAGCCGAGCCGGTCGGTGATCTCGCGCTGGT
>DASWAC010000448.1:0-4010 GCA_036391335.1 Ktedonobacterales bacterium | reverse complement strand
GCGCATGCGCTCGTCGCAAGGCCGCCCATGACCAGTGGCTGTAAGTGAAACTTTTGTGATGCCGATTCGCATCATATCAGTGCCGCGCGCACCACGCGACGGCGCGCAACCCCGACTGGAAGCATAGGCTCACGTTGGTGGACTGTGCGAAGAATATCAAGTGCTCGGAGTAAGCAATGGCGTCCCAGACTGCCTCTACCTACACCTCCATGCGGTCGGTGAACCCCCTCGTCTTCAAGGGCTCGCTGCTCGCGATGGTCGTCGGCCCG
The DNA here is from genome assembly GCA_036391335.1 of Ktedonobacterales bacterium. GTDB lineage: Bacteria > Chloroflexota > Ktedonobacteria > Ktedonobacterales > JADMIN01 > DASWAC01. The sequence goes on along the minus strand of DASWAC010000448.1, from coordinate 3,741 downwards.
TTCCTCGCGGTCATCCTCGCGATCGCGCTCGCGTGGCAACGATTCATCCATCCGTCAGACCTCATCCTATTTGGTGTGATGTACGCTTTCATCGCCCTTGGCGTGACCGTGGGCTTCCATCGCATGCTGACGCACCGCAGCTTCAAGCCGCATCCGGTGGTGAAGTTCCTATTGCTGGTGCTCGGCTCGATGGCCTTTGAAGGCCCCGCCCTCGAATGGACCGCGACCCATGTGAAGCACCACGCGCAGTCCGACAAAGAGGGCGATCCGCACAGCCCGGTGGAAGGCTTCTGGCATGCGCACCTCGGCTGGCTCTTCAAGGGCGGGCTGGAAGACCCCAAAGAATGGGCGTCCTATCTGCTCAACGACAAGATGGTCGTCTTCGTGAGCAAGACCTTCCTGCTCTGGGGAGCGCTCTCGCTGGCGATCCCGCTGGTCGCCGGCTTCCTCATCGGCGGTTGGCCGCTGGCGCTCACAGGCCTGCTCTGGGGCGGCTTCGTGCGGATGTTCTTCACCCACCATGTCACCTGGAGCGTGAATTCGGTTTGCCACACCTTTGGGAAGCGACCCTTCCAGACGACGGACCAGAGTCGCAACGAGTGGATCGTGGGCCTGTTGGGCTTTGGCGAGGGCTGGCACAATAACCACCACGCGTTTCCCCGCTCGGCCTTCCATGGCCTGCGCTGGTGGCAATTTGACCTCTCCGGCTACCTCATCTGGACACTGGAGAAGCTCGGTCTGGTCAGCGATGTCTATCGTGTGACCCCCGCGCAGCTCGCCCGTCGCTCAGGCCGCTCGGCCACGGTCTCGCCTGATGACCTCGTCAAGGACGAGGCGGCATAGGGCTGCCATGAGGTTCTCTCCCCTCCCTGCGTGGTGAGGGAAGGGGGGTGACGAGGCCCTGGCAACGGGCTCAGAGGCCGCTCAAGTCTATTGCAAGGGCCTGCTCTGGCCGCGTACCTCGAGAGCTGCGTCAAACGCGTGCCGCAGCTCCCACGCGAAGGCATCTATGCCAGAGCTGTCGAGCCGGTCGAGGCCGGCCAGCTTGCGCATCGTCGTGCGGATGGGCTCCAGCGCGCGCAGGAATGACGGGCTCGCCTGCAGGGTTGGCGTGACGAGGAGGGTATGGGCCACGGCCCAATATTTGATGCCGCAGCCCACGATATCACCCTGGTTATAGCGCTGCGCGCCCACCTCGATCGCCGCCGAGATCGCGGCATGCACCTCTTCGAGCGAGGTCAGCGTCACGATCTCAGGCACGTCGAGCACCGCGGCCAGCCGGATGCGCGCCTGATCGAGCCGCGTGGAGGCCAGCGCGTCCACGCCAGGGCGGTCGCCACGGCCACAGAGTGTCAGCACGGTTTTCGCCCAGCCAGGCTGCGGACTCACTCCTTCGAGCAGCAGCGCGCCGGCGGTCGTGAAGAAGGTCTCATAGACCAACTCGGCGCCGAGTGTCTGCCCCGTCACTTGTCCCTGTGCGGCCAGCATCTCGGCCCGGCCGCGTGTTGCGTCGGCCAGGGTGTGGATCGTCACGAGCCCAATCATGCCAGCTGCCTCCCCGCCAAATACACCCACATCCTTATCATAGCAAGTTTGGTACCACGCGTGCTGCCATCGCGATGCACGAAAAACGATGCACGAAAAAACGGCCCCCGGGTGAGGACCGCTTTGTCATTTGGTCGGGGCGAGAGGATTTGAACCTCCGACCCCCACAACCCCATTGTGGTGCGCTACCAGGCTGCGCTACGCCCCGACGTGCGAGTAAAGCCTACCACGCGCATTGCCGGGCCGTCAAGCTTCACTGACCGCTCTCACGCCCACACGCTACGGCACTTGCCATCCTACCCGCTGGTGCGTATGATTTCTTGGGCACCCCACTGCCCACCCTCGAAAGGATTCCCGTCGCCATGGAGCCAAGCTCAGCCATGCCGGACGCCGCCACAGGCTGGTCGCGCGCCGATGTGCACATGCACACCAATCTCGGCGACGGCACCGCCAGCCCAGAGCGCGTGTTGCACGAGGCGCGTCATCGTGGCCTGCGGGTCATTGCGGTGACCGACCACGACCACCTGGAGGGTGCCAAGCGAGTGCAAGAGATCCTCGACCGTGAAGGCGCGACGGATATCGAGCTCGTCTGGGGCTGTGAGGTCACCACGCGTCAGGGACACTTCCTAGGCCTCTTCATGCGCAAGCCGGTGAAGTTTCTCAGCCATGTCGAAGACGCCATCGACGCCATCAAGGCGCAGGGTGGCATCACGGTCGTTCCGCACCCCATGGGCCGCCTGGTACCCAGCCTGAGCCGGAGGAAGATCGAGGAACTGCTGAGCAAGGGCTATGCGCTCGACGCCATCGAGATCTATAATCCCTCGCCCGCGAACTCGGCCCAGCGCAAGACGGTTGCCACGCTCAACCAGACGGAATGGAAGCTCGCCGAGACCGGCGGGAGCGATGCGCACTTCTGGCAGCACATCGGCGCGGGGTACACCAGCTTTGATGGCGCCACAGCGGACGATCTGCGGCGCGCGCTGCTCTCGCGCACGGCGCGGCCTGGCGGGCAAGAGGCGCGGCCCGAGCGGCTGCCCATCTCGGCCTATGTGCTGCAAAATGTCTGGAGTCTCGGCATCGATCCCCCGCGCAAGCTGCTGCGCATGTGGCGCGCCCGCGGTGAGGGTGTCGGCGAGCAGCCGGCGGAAGCTCCCCAGGCGCACGCCAGCCCACACTGGTGACAGATCGCCCACCCATGGCATATACTACTCATCGCCTGCCGGTGTGGCGGAACGGTATACGCGGCAGTCTCAAAAACTGCTCCCTCCACAGGGTTGTGGGTTCGAATCCCACCACCGGCACCCCTGAAACGATGAGGCTCCCCGCTGTTGAGGCGAGGAGCCTTTCGACTGTCTTAGGGGCTGTTTGACCCCAATTTTGACCCCTACGCTATTTTGACCCCAAAACATCATCCATGATGCCTGCCGCCTCTTGCTGCATGTGGGGCATTACGTGACTATAAATATCCAGGGTGATGGCTATCGTTGAATGGCCGAGCATCTCAGAGACCACTTTCGGGTTCACGCCTCGACCAAGCAACAGGGTAGCAGCGGTGTGGCGCAAGTCGTGAAAGCGGATCAACGGGAGTCCTGCCTTTACCAGATGAGGGCGAAACTGGGCTCTCAGCAGGTTCTTGCCGTTGATGGGCTGCCCCTGTATATCGGGAAAGACTAAATCAAGGTCAGTCCACTCCGGTGCTACCAGCTGCTCCATTTTCACGAGCTCACGATGCGTGGTCAGAGCATCAACCGCGCGACGCCCGAGCGCGATGCGATTCATCAAGCACTTCCAGCAGGCCATCGCGGCCAAGAACAGTAGAAGCACTTGAATGCTCACTTGCTGGAGTCTAAAGCAAGGGTGGATCAAGGATCGCATGCAATCGCGATCTTTTGCCACGTGCCAGCAGGCGATGCTATGATCTGGCGCGCGCGATCCTGTGTACGCTCGATAGACCTACCGAGCGGCTCAGCCACGGCCCCGTATGATAAACCTGCGGTGATGGTGGAAGGGATCAGGCATGGACGCCCTCATCGGCCGCGAACGCGAGATAGAGGCGCTCGAGCAACTCATCGACCATGTCAATGAACATGGCGCGGCGCTCCTCGTCCGTGGGGCGGCGGGCATTGGGAAATCTGCGCTCCTCACCGCTGCGCGTGAGCGCGCGCACGCACAGGGGATGCGCGAGCTGTATGCCAT
>DASWAC010000447.1:0-1873 GCA_036391335.1 Ktedonobacterales bacterium | reverse complement strand
CTGCGGCGGCGCGGCATCTCCACGGACGCCATCTCTTCGGAATAGTCGTCATGACGGCGCGACGGCTTGTGGGAGCGCACGGGAGCTGACATCTGCGCCGACATCTCTTCTGAAAAGTCACGCGACATCTCGCGCCGCGGCCGCGCGGAGGGCTGCACCGCGCTGAGCGACATGCTGTCCTCTGGCTCATCATGGCGAGGGGCCTTTGCCCGTGCCGAATAGGTGCGCGGCTCGGCCTCCCCGGCGATCATGATCTGGAGCGAACTGCCTCCCGCTTCGGCGCGCATCTGCTCTTCGAGGTCTTTCGAGAGCCCGTCGCCTAGATCGGCGTAGGTGAGGCGCGGCAGCCCAAGCTCCTGCGAGCTAAAGCCCTTCTGATCGCGGGGCGCCTCGCTCGGCAACGGGGCGAGATCTGGCTGAGGGAACGCGTTTGGCGGGGCCATCATGGGGGGCGCGGAGGGAATCGGCATCCCACCCGCACCGCCGGTGATGTAGCCTTGTCCCCCTGAGGGGCCGGGAAACGGCATCGGAGTGGGCATGGGTGGCGCGAATTGCGGCTGGGGCGCTGGCATGCGTACGGTTCGCTCATCCACAGGCTCGGGCCGTGGCGCTGGGGCCGGGCGCTGGGCCATCTCTGGCCGTGGCAGGGCCTCATTCCAGTTGAAGGAGATGCCCCCCTCCTCCATCAGCCCCCCCAGCTCAGTGGATGGCATCGGCATCGGGTTGAGCGGGGCAGCCTGTTGCATGCCGGGCATCGCCCCAGGGGACATCGGGAATGGCGAGGGTCCGGGTGCGCCAAGACCTGGCATGGGCTGGGCTGGGAACGCATTCCTCGGGCCGCCGAACGGGTTTGCCGCTGCCTGCTGCCAGCCTCCGCCCTGTGGCGCCGCCTGCGCCGCACGCTCGATCGCCTGCGCCAGCAAGGCCGCTGAGGCAAACCGCTCCTCTTGCCGCTTCGCCAGCGCTTGCCCGAGCACTGCGTCGAACTCGCGAAATTGCGGCGAGAGCGATGAGTCGAATTTCAAGAGGGGTGGCACCGGCTGATGCGCGTGGCCCTCGAAGACCTCAGCCGGGGTGGTGCCGCGGAATGGCGTGCGACCGGTGATGAGCGCGAAGAGCACGATGCCGAGCGCGTAGATGTCGGTGGCCTGCGAAAAGCGCCCGTTGAAGGCTTCGGGCGCGAGCCACTCTGCCGCCTGGCTGCCGGGGCCGGGCCGGTGCATGTCAACCTGTGTGGGGTCCCACAGCATGCCAAAGTCACCCAGCAGCACGTGACGACCCTCGAAGAGGAAGATATTGGCCGGCTTCAGATTGCCATGCACGACGCCGGTGCTGTGGGCATAGGTGACGGCGTTGGCGAGCTGCTTGAAGAACGGGCCGATGTCGGCTACGCCCAGGCGTCCGCCACGATGCAGCCAGTCATTGAGCGTGCCTTCGGCGACAAAGGGACTTGCCAGGTAGAGGTGGGGGCCATCTTCACCGTGGCCCGCGAGCGGCAGGATGTGTGCGTGCTGCGAGAGACGTGAGCCAGCGGCAGTCGCACGCTGATGGCGCTCGCGCACACCAGGCTGAGCCGCGAATTCAGGATGGATGATGCGCACGGCGGTCTCACGGCCACCCGTGGTGGGTTGCGCCCGAAAGACCTCGGTAATCGCGCCGGCGCCAATCTGCTTCCCTAATTGATAGCCGCCAAGCGTGCGCCCCTCCATACCTGCCATGTGCTCTCCCCGCGGTTCCTGCCAGCGATAAAGCCAATGTGGGTGCGAGTGCCCCGCGCCAGTATACCATGGTAGATTGCCCAGTCCTAGAGAACAGCACACCCTCTAGGGCGATGGTACTTGCTTGGGGCCAAGCGTCCTCTTATATTTGATGT
>DASWAC010000446.1:0-2964 GCA_036391335.1 Ktedonobacterales bacterium | reverse complement strand
CAGCGTCTATGACTATACCTTCACCGCGCAGGCTGACCTGGACGCGAGAGGTGTCTCCGCCGACGGCACACAGATAACCTCTGGCATCGGCCCGGCCAGGCACGCCATCGCGGTGGACTGGATCGCGCCACCACATTGGTTCAAACGGGGACACGTGATCGTGCTCTATGTCGGCTCGGATAGCGTCCTGCAGCACTCCCTGCGCGTCGCGCTCGGCCCGCAATTCGCGGGTGGGGCGGTCGAGTGCGCCACCGCTGGCCCCTGCGACACCCTCTCACTCCTGGCGGCACTGCGCACGCGGGGAGCCACGGCGACGCTGACGAAAACGATGCCTGTGGAGTCCGAACCCATGCACACCCAGCCTGGCACAGTCGCGCATAGCTTGATGGTGAACGGCACGGGCGTCTTCACCATGGAGTTCCCCAGCGACACGGCGGCGAGCTCCTACGCGACCTTCATCAGCGACACCGCCAGGGCCGGAGTAATAATTGACTATGCCGCACCGCCGCACTTCTTCAGAGTGGGCCACCTCATCGTGGAATACGTGGGCCGTGACACCCATATGATCGACCTGCTCACTGGCGTGCTCGGCCCCGCGTTTTTCTCCGAGGTGTGGCCTGCGTGAGCGCGTGACGCCACTTGCCCGTCGCGTGCCCGCTATTCCGCCTGTGTGCTATGCTGTTTGCGCCAGCGAGGCCACCAGCCGGTGGGAGTGGCCGGCATGAGCCGAGAGGATGGCGCCTTACGTGACGGGTGACCCAGGCAGCGAAGCGTTTCCCCCTCAGCAGGGGGGCTGGAGCTATGGCTACACGCCGTACCTCTACCCCCAGAGCATTGCGGGGGGATCACCCTATCCGCCGCCCCCGCCGATGCCATTTCCCTACACGCCGAGCTATGCGCCGCAAGAGACCGCGCCCGTCAGCGCGAGCCTGATCGGCCGGATGTGGGATGTCATCACGCATCCCAGCGTTGACCGCATGCGCCAGCATCTGGTGGGGGCCACCTGGGGCAGGGTCTGGGGCGTCCTGCTGCTGGAGGCCGTCATCACGGCGGCGCTCGGCTTCGTGAGCAGCGTTGTCCTGCTGCTCATCGAGGTGAGCATGTTCAGCGCCATAGCGCCCCCTGGCTCCGCAGGCGGCCCGACGCCTGGCGAAGCGCTGGTGGGCCTGCCATTTTACGGGATCTCAGCCGTAATCAGGATCGCGCTCGTGCCCATCGGCTTCTTCTTCAGCGCGGGCATCTACTACCTGCTGGCCAGAGGGTTCGGTGGCCAGGGCTCGTTCCTCGAGCAAGTGTGGATCTTCCTGCTCTTTCAGGCGCCCATCAGCGTCATCGTCGCCATCGCGAGCCTGATTCCCCTGCTCGGCTCGTTGGTCTCGCTCGCCGGATTCATCTATGAGATCGTGCTGAGCATCTTTGCCATCGCTGCCACTCACCGGCTCACCATGGGCCGGGCGTCGGCGGTGGTGCTGATCCCCGTGCTGACCGTCATCGTGCTCGTCATCGGCATCTACGCTGCCATTATCGTCGTGGCCCTCTCGGCGCTACCACATTCCTGATTGCGGGCATTCCGCCAGCCAGTCATGCAAGGAGCAGACATCATGGATCCTACTCAGCCCGGCAATGTGCCACCACCATATCCGCCGCAGTATCCACCCTATCCTCCGCAATACCCGCCCGCGGGATTCCCACCGCCGCCGGGGTATGCCGGCCCTGGCTATCCGCCGGCTCCGCCCTATGGCGCACCCTATGCCCAGCCGGGGTTCCCGCCGCCGTTGCCTTTGCCACCTCTGCCCACAAACCTCTTCGCCCGCATGTGGGACACCGCGACGCATCCCAATGTGGCCCGCTTCACCCAGGAGCTCGAAGGCGCGAATTGGGGCACGATCTGGCTGGTGCAGGCGGCGATCGCGATTGTGACGATGCTGCTCGAGCTGGGGTACTTCTCGCTCGCGAGCTATCTGCTCACCAGTCAAAGCATGCCTCCCGACTTGGCCTCCATCCGCCAGTATCTGCAGTTCCCCTACACGCTCTTCCCGGCCGTGGCCATAGGCATCCTGTCACCCATTGGATTCTTCATCGGCCAGGGAGTCACCTGGGTGCTCGCCAGGATGTTCGGCGGCAAAGGAACGCTGCTGGAGCAAGCGTGGCTCTATACCCTCTTCCTGGTGCCCATCACGATCGTCTCACTCGTGGCGGGCCTCATCTCTGCCATTCCCATTGTCGGCCTCTTCGTAGGCGCGGCGGGCCTCGCTGTGGCAGTGTATCAAATCATCCTCGCCGTCAACGCGGTGGCGGCCAGTCATCGCATCGCCATCGGCCGCGCGGTCGCCGTGGTGCTGCTGCCGGTGGCGATCGTGCTGCTGTTGGTCTGCGCGGGAGTCATTGCGCTCATCGCGGTGGCCTCGCAAGCCGCCCGGTCTAGCGGCTCGCTGTCGCCGGCCATCATGACCCTCGCGTCGCACATGGCGGGCTGGCTTGGTGGCATACTGTAGTCCGAAGCAGGCGCACGCGCCTCTGCGGTGACCGTGCCTCTCCCGGCATGCGCCTTCCAGGGTGCGGCGCTTCCCATGAGGAGGTAATCCCGTGACGATGGATCCAAATGAGGGCGGCGCCGGACAGGGCGCAAGCGAAGGGCAGACGCCAAGCCAGCCCGGCGAGGCCTCAGCGGCCCCGGAGCAGCCTGCCGGTGTGCCATTCCAGCAGCCGGAGCCGCCCACCTTCGAGCCAATCCCACCAACGCAAGCGGCGCCCGAGGCGTCGAGCGTGCCATCGGCTGAGCAGGCCGCAGCCGTTCCGCCACCGCCGGCGCCCGAGCCGCCCCCCGCGCAGGCCCAGCCCGTCTACACGCCACCGCCGCCGGTGCACACCTATCCACCTGTGCCGCCATACACGCCACCACCGCCGCCTGGCTATGGGCCACTGCCGGGCCAGGGCGCGTATGCGCCGCCTCCCGGTTATGCC
>DASWAC010000445.1:0-2735 GCA_036391335.1 Ktedonobacterales bacterium | reverse complement strand
CGAGGCTCGTCCCCGTCTCACGCCTGCCGAGCGCCTCAAGAAATGGCGCAAAGAGAACCTGCTCCCAGCGATTGCAGCCGTGGGCATCGTAGGTCTGGTCTCGGCGATCACTCTTCTCCCCCATGTCATCGCGACCTGGCTCGTTACCTCTCTTCCAGACTGGTGGATCACGCTGTCCATTGGGGCGATGGCACTCTCGGTCGCGCTCTTGGTGGCCTTTCGCAAGCACCTCCGTATTCGCGTCGGCACCAACCAGCTAGCGCTTTTCCTGCTCGCTCTTGGCCTCGAGATCGGATTTGTCAGCTCGCGTGCGGGCTGGATGGCGATCCTCACGCATGCAGTGATCCCGGTGCTGAGCATGTGGCTCATCATCGCGAACGGGATGGACGCCACGATGGCGCGACCACTGCGCGAGCTTGACGAGATCATGGCGGAACTCACCGGCGCTGGCCAGCCCGCGCCACCGGTCTATTTCCATACTGGCGGCGAGGTGCTCACCTATTACCCGAGCCGCCGCACGCTCGCCCTCCACTTGCTCTTCGCGGGCGCTTTAGGCCTCCTGTTCTTTGCCGTGCTCTTCATTCCAGGCGCTCCACCTGTCATCCAGGTGGGGGCGGCGCTCTTCGGGGCGCTGAGCCTGACATTCGGTGTCGTGCCTGATCTGGTGCGACTGCTCGTCCGCTGGCCGGCGCTCGTCGTCACTGGTGAGGGCATCATCGACCAGGGCTCCCTTGGCCTCTACGGCTTTGGCCTGATTCCCTGGAACCAGGTGGAGGGATTCTTTGCCACGCGTGCGAATCTGCGGCTTGGCCGCTTCCGCGAGGTGCACATCGTCGCCACGCATGAGGACAGGCTGATTGCGGCGCAGCCCATCTACAAGCGACCGCTGCTCACGCTGATGACCAGGTCGAGCTCCTCCATCCCCATCTCGGCGATCGTGCTCGCCCAGCCCCCGGAGCGGATCATCGACCAGATCATGGCCTATATGAAGCAATATGGGCCGACTGACTATGTCAATGCCTTCACGGAGCAAGGCGCGCTGGCTGGCGAGCGCCCTGGCGAAGCCGAAGACGCTTGACGGCAAGCGCTCTCCGCCCGCCAACGCATCTCCGCCCACCCCCTCGGCATGCGGGTTGCATTGCATCAGCATCGCGCAAGCGACTGGCACACTGGTCGCTTGCGGAATGGAACTCGCTGTCTGCCAGACACTAGCCAGACTGGCCGGGTTGACGCATAATAGAGAAACCCGGACGGCAGATCGCCCATGCGCTCGCGGAGGGACGGCCACATGACCCAGGTGCTCGTAGTGGACGACAGCGACACGCTGCGCCAGATGATCCGCACCATGCTGGAGCCCGAGGGCTACGCCGTGGCGGAAGCGACCGACGGGCGAGAAGCGCTGGCCGCGCTGCGCGCCAGCGCGGAGCCGCGCGTGGTGCTGCTGGACTACTACATGCCAAACCTGGACGGCGGCGACGTGCTCAAAGCCGTGATGGCGGACGATGCCGAGCAGACGAAGTGCGAGTATATCGTCATCTCGTCGAGCGTGGGCACCTTCCCGGACGACTTCATCGATCTGGTGCGTCACCTCTCGGTGCGCATCCTGCCCAAGCCGTTCAGCAAGGCGGTGCTGGTCTCCGCGGTGGCGCAGGCGGCTGAGCGCCTCCATGAGCCGCCGGACGAGCCGATCCCTATGGCGCCCGAGGGCGAGCAGCTGTAGGGCCGGGTGCGGCGCCCGGTCACTGTGTCGCCCTGTGCTACAATGCGATGATGCGCGGCGTGCGCCGGGCGACGTGAGAGGCGGGTAGCATGGCGATTGAACTCAGCGAGAAGCGCGACCGCCGCGCGGCGTTGCTGGAGGCCGGCCGCCAGGTGCTGGCGGAAAAGGGCCTGGAAGCCGCCAAGGTGTCAGACATCGTGGCGCGCGCCGGGGTGGCGCAGGGCACCTTCTATCTCTACTTCCCCTCCAAGCTGTCGCTGGTGGTGGCGCTGGTGCAGGCAATGAATACGGACACGATGGCCGAGGTCACCGAGGCCGTGGCCAGCGCGCCATCGCTCGGCGCGGCGATCGACGCCGCCGTGGCCGCCTCCTTCACCGCGATGGAACGCTTTCGCGACGTGCTGGGCATCGTGCTTTCGACCTCGACGCTCGTGGAGATTCGCGCGGAGTGCCACCAGCTCTTCGAGCCCATCGTGGCCTACGTGGCCGCGCTCATTCGCGACGGCCAGGCGAACGGCGAGATCTATCCCGGCGTGGACCCCGAAATCTCCGCGCGGCTGATCATCCACCTGATCGAGCACGCCGGACAGGAGTGCTACGTCTTCAACACCGAGACGCCTTCCACGGCCTTCATCACCGAGGTAGCCCAGTTCATCCGCAACGCGATGGGCGTGCGCGAGCGCTGACGCAGTGGCGCGGCTAGCGCGGCATTCCAGTCGTACGGCCAGATGGCCGGGATGCGCGTCGATCAACGCCGCGGCCGCGGGTCCTCCCGGCGCGGCTTCAGCCGCCCGGCCCAGCCCACACCGCGCTCACAATCTTTGCACGGCCCCACTTTCATGTCCCAAAGTGCTTGACACTCCCCTCGCCCGCACGATATGATCTGCATGGCGCGCTTAGAATGACTGACTGTCAGTCAGTGCCATGATGGCAGGGCGTATCATGCGCTCACCGCCCGCGCCAACGGCCGTTGTTTGGCCGCCGCAACCCGACGCGCAGCCGCGCACGGATGCCG
>DASWAC010000444.1:0-7197 GCA_036391335.1 Ktedonobacterales bacterium | reverse complement strand
CTCGGCCTCATAGAGCACCTGCCGGGGCGAATAGAAGTGCTTGCTCGATGGCAGGTGGAGGTAGACGGCGACCGGGAACTGGGGAGCCCGCTTGCGAATCATGTCGCGGGTAAGGCCGGGGCTCGCCCAATTCAACGTACGCAAGAGATCCGCCGCCTCCTGCAAGACCTCGATGGAGAGCGCAGCTCGGGCGGCAAGTCTGGCATCTTCCTGATCGTTGCGTGCTCCACTCACTGGGGTACCTCTTCCTGGGCTCCATAGGATGCGTCTGGCCTCAGTGTATCATGACGCCACCACGCTGAGTAGTTTGACACCGCACGAGCCACCGGGCTATAGTCCCAGCGCGACCACTCGTTCCGCGGACCAGCAGAGGAGCACATGCGGATGACGACAGCGACTGGCACTTTCGACGCTCACCGCCTGGCAAACGGTCTCCAGATCGTGGGCCAGCGAATGCCCGATATGGAATCTGTCTCCGTCTGTTTCTTCGTCCGCACCGGATCACGTGACGAGCATGATCCCGCACTGGACGGCGTCTCACATTTCCTGGAGCACATGGTCTTCAAGGGCACCGCGCACCGCGACGCCGAGCGGATCACCCTCGACTTCAACCGCATGGGCGCCGAGTTCAACGCCTATACCTCCTTCGAGCAAACCGTTTTCTATGCCCGTGTGCTTGGGCAATATCTGCCCCAGGCGATCGACCTGCTCGCGGACCTCATGCGGCCACGCCTCGACGGGAACGACTTCTCGATGGAGAAGAACGTCATCCTCGAGGAGATCGCCCGCGCTGAGGATCAACCCACCAGCCAGGCCTATCGCCAGCTGATGCAAGCCTACTTTGCCGGCGACACACTCGGCCATGATGTCCTGGGCAGCAAGGAGAGCATCCGTGACCTCAGCGTGGAGCTGATGCGCGCCTACCAGGCCGAGCGTTATGCCGCGAATAATCTAGTGCTGGCGCTGGCAGGCAATTATGACTGGGCACAGGTGGTCGAGCTAGCAGAACAGCACTGCGGCGCCTGGAAGCGTGGCGAGGAGGGGCGGATCGCCAGTGAGATCAAGCCGGCACCCGCCACCAAAGTCGTCACCAAGGCACAGCTCAAGCAGCAGATGCTCATGACTGCGGTTCCCGCGCCGAGTGTCGAAGACGACGCCATCTATGCGTACCAGGTCATGGCCACGATCTTGGGCGATAGCAGCGGCTCACGCCTCTTCTGGAACATCTTCCAGAAAGGTCTGGCCGAAGGGGTCGGCGCGAGCATGACGCCGCTGGACCACACCGGCCTGATGGTCGCCTATGTGAGCACGACGCCCGAGAACGCGAAGCATGTGCTCGATCTGCTGCGTGCTGAGCTCGAGAGCATGCAGCGCGACGGCGTGCACGAGGACGAGCTTCGCCGGGCGAAAGATAAGATCATCAGCCGCACCGTGCTCGATGGGGAATCCACCTTTAGCCGGATGCAAGAGATCGTCTACTCGTGGGTCGCCCGCAATGAGATGCTCACCCTGGATGAAGAGATTGCGCGCTTCGAGGCCGTCACCGTCGCAGACATCCAGCGGGTGCTCGCGCGCTATCCGCTGACCGCGCCACAAGTCTTCCTGGCGTATGGCCCGCTGGAGGCCTCAGCGCTCGACCTGGCCACCGCGTAAGCTCGGCCGTGCTATTGCAGGCCCCTTACCCATCCTGGCCAAAGGCGGCTTGAGGCTGTTGTATCCACCAGAGGCCTATGGTATACTTGCGCGGATTGTTGCCCCATGCTTGGGTGCGAGCAGTCGAACGGTAGCGCGGTGACGAGCCTGTTCCCCAAGTCCGCCGGCGATATTGAGGGGGAACGCAACGCTTCACTCGCATGTAGGGGAAGAGCGGAAAGAAAAACGTATGGGCAAGTACAAGCAGTGGTTGCATCACCAGGAAATCGGGCGACGGCTGCGCGACCAAATTCGCATTTATGAGGAAGAGCGCGCCCGCATCCAGAAGATGGCGCCGTCACACCCCACCAGTCTGCCCGATCTGGAAAACCCCATGATCGCGGCCCTTCTCGCGTACACGAACGCTGGCAACCGGCTGAGCAATGTGGACATCATTAAGGCAGCCATGCCGAAGATGGATCCAGACCTGGAACAACGAAGGCCCGCGGTTAGCGCCGCGACCGAGGTGACCCAACCCGCAATGGGGAATGCGGTCGTCGCGGGTCAGCAATCGCGGGCCGATTCCAAGAACGCCCAGCCGGCGAACCCGCAGGCCGCTGACAGTGTCAACGGCTGGTGGCAGTCGCAGCGGCAAAAGAACTAGTCAGCATTACAGCTAGAACGGGACCGTCTGGTCATGGCATCTGATCCAACAGCAGTAACAAAGCTCTACGAGCAAATCCCGCTCGAGGCGATGACACGGGTCGCCGACAGCTACATCGCCTGGTACGTGGACCGTGTGACCCGCGAGCTGGACGGCCATATCGCCGAGCTGCGCGCCGAGCTGCGCGAGAACGATGCGAAGGAAGCTGGCTTCCGCCCATCGCCGGCTGAGCTGGCCGCTATCGAGCGCCTGCAGCGCAGTGGCGTCACCGGCATGGACCTGCTGGACCGCATGGTCGAGCAAGGTGAGGAGTGGCTCGTGGTGACGATGCGCCGCCTCGATCACTTCGAGAAGACAGGCCTCGCCCCGAAGGACTACTCCACCTGGTGTGAGCACGCCCTTGGCGGCGCCTATGACTGGATCGACCACGAGCGCCTGGGGAGCGTCGGCACGCCCGCTGCCGGTGGCGCCGCGGCTGCCGCACGACCCGCCACGGCCACGCCTGGCGCACAGAGTTGGCAGGGTAACCGACAGGACCCTAACACAGCCCCGGTGCCATCCACGCCCCGCTGGAATGGTGAGCAGCCCGCCGCCGCTCAGCAGTCCAGCCAGTCGCAGCCGGGGAGCGACGACAGCGGCAACGGTCGCAACATCTTCCGCATCTTCTCAAACTAACGCGCCACCCGCCACAAGCGGCCGGTCGGGGGAACACCCTCCGCTGGCCGCTTTGTGTTACCTGCCCATTCGGGTAGTGGCTGAAATTGGGTCCAATTTTGTGCCACCCTTCCTCGGTGCTGGGCGTACGATACAATGTGAAGAGAATGTGACCCAGGCTGACGTGCCTGGGCCTCGCTGGTTCCGCGAGGAGTCACCCACGATGACCGCACCCAATCCAATGGACGACGAGCTACTGCGCAACGAGATTCAGGCTGCTATCAAGGCTGGCCGCGATCTCAACCCTGAGATGGATAGCCACCTCGCCGATTCCGTGCTCGATCGCTATCGCCAGGAAGCCGCAGCTCGCGCCCGCCAGGTCACGCCGGCCCCCACCCCTGCGCCGCCCGCACGCCCGCCATACGCGGGGGTGGGCGATGAGGTCGCGCGCGTGGTGCTGCCCATCGTGGGTGTGATCGCGCTGATTGCCATCCTCACGCTGAGCCACGGCGCTGCGTGGTGGCTGATCTTCTTCTTGCCGGGCCTCTTTGGCTTCTGGGGACGTGGCTACTCTCGCCGCGCCCGCTACTACGACCGCACCCAGCGTTTTAGCGACCGCCGCTATCGAGACGACGATCGTCGCTATCTGGGCCAGGGCAGCGATCGGAATCCGAACGACCCAAACCAGCCCATCAGCATGGTCTAGCCGCCCCCTGACCTCCGCCTGCACCGCTACGTCGGGAGTGACTCCGTGTCGCTCCCGACTCTTTGTTGGCCCGGACACGCTGATATCGCCCCAGCAAGGTTGCCGGGACTCTCACACAAAAGAACGGGGAGCCGCCTCGCATGAGACAGCTCCCCCTGGGTGGCCAGGCGGCGCGCTTTTCCCGGCGCGCTATTCCCGGCTGATCGTCACGATGCCGCCAGCGCCTGGGCCAGCATGCGTGCCCACCACTGGCCCCAACGCGCCCAGGTTCATCTCGCCGGGCCAGAAACGCTTCGCGATGTCCGCGAGCTGCTGGCGGGTTGGCTCATCGGCGCCGATGACCGCGATGGCTTCCAGCGGCATGAACCGCGCCGCCAGCTGGCCCACGCGCTCCTGCGCCTTACTCCGCGTGCGCACCTGCTCCAGGGGCACGACTTTCCCATCGCGCACCTCGAGGATCGGCTTCACCGCGAGCAGGGTACCCACTAGCGCTCTCGCGGAGCCAATGCGACCGCCGCGCTGCAGATACTCCAGCGTATCGAGCACAGCGAACACATGCACCCGGCCGCAGATATTCTCGGCGCGTACCTTCAGCTCGGCCAGGCTCAAGCCCTCCCGCGCCTCCCTCGCGACCATCTGGGCAGGCAGGCCAAAGCCGGCGCTCACCGACCGCGAATCAACCACCTCGATGGGGATCCCCGTCTCGCCGCTGACCTGACTCGCCACCGTCACCGCCGTGTTATACGTCGCGCTCAGGTCACCGCTCAGGCACATCTGCAAGATGCCCGTCGCGCCCTCGCGAATAAGCGTGCGATAGGTCTCCTCGAAGGCACCAGGGGAAGGCGCGGACGTCGTCGGCGTCACCTTGCTGCTGGTGAGCTTCGCATAAAACGTGTCGGTATCGAGATCCACGCCGTCCCGATAAGATTCATCCCCAAATAGCACCAATAGGGGCACCACCGTGATATCCAGCTCGCGGACCCGTTCCGCTGGGACATCTGCCGTGCTATCAACAACAACCTTGACACTCACACTGCTTGCCCGCTTTCCATGATGAGGAGAATCACTCCGCCGAGATGAGATAGGCGTAGAACGGCTGGCCGCCGTGGTGCGTCTCGATCTCGACCGAAGGATACCAGCCCTTGACCGCCTGGGCAAGCTTGTCCGCGGCCTCACGAGTCACGCTCTCACCGGAATAGATGGTTACGAGCTCGTGCTGGTCCATCCGCATGCGGCCCAGGGTATCATGCACCACGGACAACATCTCGGTGCCGGCGGTCATCAGGCGCCCGTTGACCAGCCCGATGATGTCGCCCTCAGTGACGCTAATGCCTTCGACCTGCACCGTGCGTACCGCCTGAGTAAACTCCGCCGTATCCACACGCTTGATCGCATTATCCATCGCCTGGCAGTTCGTCTCGTAGTCCTCCTCGAAATTGAAGGAGAGCAGCGCCGTGATTCCCTGCGGCATCGAATCTGTCGGCACGATGTGGACCTGCTTCTTCGAGATCTGCGCCACCTGCTGCGCGCTGAGGATCACATTGCCATTGTTGGGCAGCAGGATGACACGCTCAGACGGGCAGGCTTCGACGCCCGCGAGCAGCTCTTCCGTGCTAGGATTCATCGTCTGCCCGCCGGGAACGATATAGCTTACCCCCAGGCTCTGATAGATCTCGTTCATGCCATCGCCCGCCACCACCGCGACCGTGCCGACACTGCGCAGCCGCTCCATCTCAGTCGAGCCCGCGACGTGCCCACCCACCGCGGCGGGAGCCGTCGCGCCATTCGTCGCATGCGCATCGGCGCCACGCTGGGCCCTGCTCTCAGCGGCATATTGCAAGCTCTGCAGCTGCAAGTTCTCGATGTTGATATCCTGCAGGCTGCCGAGGCTCACCCCAAAGTCGAGAATTTGCCCCGGCGTGGGCGTGTGCGTGTGCACCTTGACGAGCTTCTCATCGCCCGCGACCACGGTGGAGACGCCACCCATCTCATTGATTGACGCGCTGATCTTCTCGATGTCCAGGTCGTCTCCGGCCACCAGGAAGACCACCTCATACCCGAATTCTTCCTCGATCTCGACCGCGCCCTTGGCCGCCGCCTGCTCGCTCACCTGCTCTTGCGCCGTCAGCTCGACCGCTTCGCCACGGGTATAGCGCCAGATGCCTTCGAGGACATAGGTCAGCCCCTGCCCGCCCGCATCTACCACGCCAGCCTCTTTCAGCTTCTCCAGCAGCTCAGGGGTACGCGCCACCGAGGCCCGCGCCGCGAACACCGTATCTTCGATGACCGTCGAGAGATCATTGCCACGCGACGCGCTCGCCTGGGCGGCGTCGGCGGCCTCACGAACGACGGTGAGGATGGTTCCCTCCACCGGCTTCATGACCGCCTTGTACGCGGCTCGTGACGCAGTCTGCAGGGCCGCCGCGAAATCTGAGGCGATGAAAGTCTCTTTGCCGTCGAGCCCGGCGCTGAAGCCGCGGAGAATCTGCGAGAGAATCGCCCCGGAATTGCCACGTGCGCCACGCAGCGCCGCCTCGGAAAGCTTGCCGGCGATCACCGCCGCCGACGCATCCTGCGACTCTGCAATGGCTTTCACCGCGGCCCGCAGGGTGAGGCACATGTTGGTGCCGGTGTCCCCGTCGGGCACGGGAAAGACGTTGAGCGCGTTCACGCTGGCCCGATGCTGTTCCAGCCAGAGATGGCCGGCCATGATAGCGCGTCGCAGATTGCGACCGTTGAAGACGCTGATGTGCTGTGGGCGCTGCCGCCGGAAGCGCGTGAATAAATTGGCCATGCCGTTCATCGAGAAAGGGCGCCCGGCCCCGTCTCGCCCTCCTTTGCTGCTGGATCTGTGGAAAACGACTGTGTGCTAAATCGGCCGTCATTGGTCGGGAGCACAGCCCTCCCGCTCCAGCGGCGCAGATGGCTCGGCGCCCTATTCCTCTTTGCTCAGTCTCACGGCGAGCACGTTCACGTTGACGCGCACGACGTTGATGTTGAAGGTCCGCTCCACGGCGAATTTCACGTTCGACATGATGTTGTGCGCGATGTTGGTGATCCGCAGCCCATATTCGAGCACGACATTGAGCTCGACAGTCACGTGATCCTGCCCGAAGCGCACATCCACGCCACGGGCATAGTGGTCATCGCGCAGCACGTCCACCCTGCCCGGACGCGATCGCTTGGCGGCGATGCCCACCACGCCATAGCTGTCGGCCAAGGCGCGGGCAGCCACCGTCGCGATGGCCTGTGTTGAGACCTCGATCTTGCCACGCGCGTTCGTGGTGCGCATGGGCGAGGCAGTGCCCTGCGGTGGGCCCGCCGTGGGCGATTGCTTACTCTGTGCGGCCATTGCGACTATCCGATCTCGTTGTGATCATGCACGCTCTATCTGCCGGTCTCTACGTTTGAGCCCCGCACGATGGCACGCCGCCGCCCACTCCGGCACGCGCTGCTTGCGGGCTTGAGAGCGGTTCTGTTATACTAGCGGGGTGCGCTCGCGCTGAGACGTGCGATGCTGGTTCCCCCACTCATGCATCCT
>DASWAC010000443.1:0-6885 GCA_036391335.1 Ktedonobacterales bacterium | reverse complement strand
AGCCCCGCCTGCGCGCCTTCGAGCACCAGGAACTCGAAGAGGCGGGTCTCGTCGTGCTGCGGCACGCCCCATTCCAGGTCGTGATAGCGTGTCAGCCGCTCGTTTGCCGCCCAACCGCAGCGTATCAGCTCCATGTGTGTGTGCCTCCCTGTGAAGCATAGCCGCGCCTGGGTGTGCCTGTGCTACACTCGTGACACTGGTCCCCTCTTTGACATATTAGGAGCACGCATTGCCATGTCTACCAGCAGCTATGAATCCGCTATCGGCGCTCTGGCCCCCACAGGTCCGGTCATCGATCTGCGCAGCGACACCGTGACACAGCCGAGCCCGGCCATGCGCCAGGCGATGTATGACGCGCCGCTGGGTGACGACGTCTATAGTGAGGATCCCACGGTGAACCGGCTGGAAGCCATGGCCGCCGAGCGGCTGGGGAAGGAGGCCGCGGTCTTCGCCGTCTCGGGCACGATGGGCAACGCGCTGGCCATCCTGACGCACTGCCGCCGGGGCGACGAGGTCATCGTGGGCGACCGCTCGCATATCTATCTCTATGAGGTGGGCGGCGCGGCGCGGCTGAATGGCTCGCCCACGCGGCCCGTGCCCACCCTGCCCGACGGCTCGCTCGACCGCGATCGGCTGGCGCGCGCCTTTCAGGGGAGTGATATCCACGAGGCGCGCACGGGTCTGCTCTGCCTGGAGAACACGCACAACATGGCGGGTGGCCGTGTGCTCAGCGTCGCCACATTGCGCGAGCTCGCGGCGCCGGCGCGGGCACGCGGGGTCTCTGTGCACATGGACGGCGCGCGGATCTTCAACGCCGCCGTCGCGCTGGGGACGCCGGTGGGCGCACTGGCTGCCGAGGTGGATAGCGTGCAATTTTGCCTCTCGAAGGGGCTCGCGGCGCCAGTGGGCTCGCTCTTGGTGGGTCCTCGCGCCTTCATTGAGGAGGCGCGGCGGGTGCGTAAGCTGCTGGGTGGCGGAATGCGCCAGGCGGGAGTGATCGCGGCGGCAGGCATCGTGGCGCTGGATGAGATGGTGGACCGCCTGGCCGAGGATCATGCCAACGCGCGCCAGCTGGCGGCCGGGCTGGCGAATCTGCCCGGCATCGTCATCGAGCCTGAGACCGTCGAGACGAACATCCTCTTCTTCGCCGTGCGCGATGCTGGCCGCAGCCTGACGAACGAGTCACTGACGCAGGCGGTCGCGCGGGACGGGCTGCTGCTTTCCAGTGGGGATGACGGGCGCATCCGTGCGATCACGCACTATGGCATCACCGCCGCCGAGGTGGATGCCGCCCTGAGGATCATCTCGCGCGCCCTCAAGAGCGTCTGAGGCGATTGGGGATATACTTGCTGGAGTGCGAGGTGCTTGCCCCGTGCTACCAGAGAGGAGCGTCGCTATGCGCTATCAGATTCGTGAGAAGGTCTTTGCCAT
Organism: Ktedonobacterales bacterium; assembly: GCA_036391335.1. Lineage (GTDB taxonomy): Bacteria > Chloroflexota > Ktedonobacteria > Ktedonobacterales > JADMIN01 > DASWAC01. The sequence goes on along the minus strand of DASWAC010000443.1, from coordinate 5,454 downwards.
CGGTGAGGACTCCGACATCACCAATGAGCAGGGCCAGCCGGTCTATCATGTGGACGGGAAGATATTCAGCCTGCACAACACGCTGAGCATCCGCGATCTCTCCGGGCAGGAGGTCGCGAAGGTGCAGCGGCAGCTCATCGCGCTGACACCGACCTATCACATCACCGCCCACGGCCAGGAGATCGCCGAGGTTCGCAAGAAGCTCTTCAGCCCGTTCATCGATCGGTTCACCATAGACGTGCCGGGCCCCGACGACCTGAACATGACGGGCGATCTCTTCTCGCATGAGTACACCATCACACGCGGTGGCAAAGTGGTCGCGACCGTCTCAAAGAAGTGGGTCAGCCTCACCGACACCTATGGGGTCGAGACGGCCCCCGGCGAGAATGATCTGGTCATCCTGGCGAGCGTGCTGGCGCTCGATGTGGCCAAGGATATCGAGCACGACCACTGACGCATGACCGGTGGCGGCGTGGCGAGGCCCTCCATCCGGCGCGCTGCCAGGGGAGGGCCATTGGCGTGTGATGGGCAGTGACCCTATTCGGTCTTGTTGCCGCCGAAGAGGCCGCCGAGCAGGTTCTTCGCCTCATCCACGAGGTTGCCACCCTGGCCACCGGACACCTAGCCGAGCATCCCCTGGATGCCTGACGTGTTGCCCTGGAGGAGGTTGCCGAGCTCGTCTCCCAATGGGGCAGGGAGCTTGGTCTTCGCGAAGTCGAGCACGGCATTGACCGCCTGTTGCGCCTGGTCAGGAGTGATGCCCGCCTTCTGCGAGACCTGGCTGATCAGCTCTTCCACAAGTCTGCTCCTTTATGTCGCGCGCTCTGAGGGCACGCCGCATGCCTGGCGCGGCGCGGTGACCTCGAGCCGGCGACACTATCACACGCTTGCGGCCATGGTGGTAAGCCGACGCGGGTGATGCTGGGGCGCGGCGAGCATCCGCGCAAGCGCCCGGAATCACCAGCTCCGCTTAGTCCTCGCCGATGCGTAGTGTGCGCCCCAGGCCGATGCTCGCCGCGATGCGCCCGCCCAGGATGAGCGCCAGGACAAAGGCGACGAGGAGCACGCCATAGAAGACGGCGAGCCCAAGCGGATTTGGCGCGATGAGATAGGGTGGCACCCCGATCTGGTCCGGCGTTGTCGCGCCCAGGTTGAACTGCATGAAGGGGAGTGTGGCCGTGGTGAGCGCGAGGCCGAGCGCGGTGCCACAGATGAGGCCAAAGGCATAGACGATGACCTGCTCTGTCAGCAGCATGCGCGCAAGCTGGCCGCCACTCATCCCCAGTGTCCGCAGGATGGCGAACTGCCGCAGGCGTGAGCGCGCGCCATAGACGGCCTGCGCGATGCTGCCCAGCACCGCCAGCGCCAACGCCGTGAACGCGCCCAGCAGCAGGAGCCCCGTCATGCCGGATGCCAGCGGGCTCGTGCTGAGCTGCGACTGCAATGCGGCGCGCTGCGTGACGCCGAGGATGGAGAGCGTCTCGGCCCGATAGCCACTCAGGCGCTTGGTCGCGGCGGCGGCGGAAAAGTCGTTCAGGCTGACCCAATATTCATTGGGGAATCTATTCGCCCCCTCGATGGCGCTGGGATTCGTCAGCGCGGCGAGGTAGTCGTGCAGGTCTACGACGAAGAATCCACCTGTCTGGCTGTCGAACATGGTGGGGAAGTAATTCACCACCGCGCCCACGATGAACTCAGCTGGGCCCTGCTCGGTGGCTGGGACGCGGTTGAAGTGGTCGCCCACCTTGAGGTGCGATGACTGCGCGAGCTGGCTGTCTATGAGCGCCCAGATGGGATGGGCCGGGTCGCCGGCCTGCTTTCCCTGCAGATGCGCGTGCATCTGGCTCATCAGCGAGGCCAGTGACTGCCCGGCCTCATCGGAGCGCCACTTGGCCACCGTCGCGAAGGTCTGCGAATTCACTGCCAGCAGGCCACTCTGCACCGTGGCGTCACTCGAGGCAGCCTGCGCCCGATAGACCGCCGAGACGCCGGTGACCCCAGGCAGCTTTTGCAGCTGTGGGAGCACCGCGACCTCGCTGCTGCCCGAGTCTGAGGCCGAAAGCCGCTCATCCGCCCCCACGACGTAGTCCGCGCGGTCATGCGCGTTGACTGTCAGGGTGGATTGGAAGTTGAGCGCGAAGGCGGCCATGCCGACGGCAAGCGTCAGCAGCAGCACCAGCCGGCTGAAGGCGCCACCCGCGCGATCGAGCTGCGAGAAGGCCAGCATTCCCGTCGCGCCGCGCCGCCGCGCCGCCAGCCACGCCCCAAGTCTGGCTCCCAGCGGGAAGAGGCGGAGCAGGATGAGCGATCCGGCCAGCAAGAGCAGCGCGGGCGCCGCCAGCAGGAGCGGATCGGCCGTTCCGGTCGAGCCGCCCACCGCCGAGCGGATATCCAGGCCGCCAAAGGCCGAGAGCTCCACATAGCCCGCGATGCAGGCGATGGCGAGGCCCAGATCCAGGTAATAGCGCCGCCAGAAGGCCACATGGGTGCCGCGGCCCTGCTCACGACGCAGCGCCAGGACCTCCAGCCGCGAGGCCCGAATGGCCGCGATAACGAGTGCCGTCGCGCCCAGCACCGCGCCTACCACTGCCGGGATGATGAGGTCTGACGACAAGACGGATCCCGCCAGGTAGCGCTGCCCGACCATGGTGGTATTGAGCTGGTTGGAGAACGGGACAAAGGTCGAGATGAGCCGGTAGCTGAGCGTGTGCGCCAAGAAGGGACCCGCAACGCCCGCGACCGCAGCCAGCAGCAGCCCCTGCAGCGTGTAGCCCAGCAGCACTTGGGTGGAGCTCGCGCCGCGACTGCGCAGCGTGGCGATCTCGGTGGCCTGGCTCTCTATCAGCAGGCCTGCCATGGCGACTACGAAGAGGAGCGCCAGCCCGATGACCTGGAAGACGATCACATAGAGAGGGAGAGCCAGCAGGCCGAGGTCCTGCTGGAGACCCGTGATGATCGTGTCGAGATGTGTGCTGACATTGACGGTGAAGATGTTGTTGCGGCCGGGCACCTCGCCCGAGATGCGCGCGTGCAGGCTCTTGAGCGCGGCGAATACGTTCGCCAGGTGCGAGGCGCGGATGCGATAGACCTGGGTGGCAAAGACATAGTGCCGCAGCACGCCGATTGGCTGTGTCGTGAAGTGCCCGCTGCTCGGGGGAGAATTGAGCACCTGATAAAGGCTCGCCTGCGTCACCACGATGGGGTACACCGGCGGCGTGCTATCGCCGGGCGCTCCGGTGGGGATATGCGTGTCGAATCCGGCGCCATTCCAGAACGGCTCGTTCTCGTCGTTGGGATACCAGATGCCCGAGACACGCACCGTCACCGGCAAAGCGGACCCACCCGGCGGGGTGAGCGTGAGGGTATCCCCAACCTGCACCTCGCTCAGGCGATTCGTGATGAGCACCTCAGGCAGCTGGCCAGCCACAGGATCGCGCGGCATGGCGCCGGCAAAGAGATGCATGTGCGACTGCGCGCTCTTGATGTCGAAGCCATAGAAGAGAGCGCTCGAGCCGGGGATCACAGGCGAATTTGGGACGCCCGCGCCGACGCGGTTGGCGTTGACGAGGCTGATGGGCATCCGTGTGGCCGAGGTGAGATAGCTATTGAGCGGCGTCTCCACCGGACCCATCGTGTCGCTGACGATCTGCCCGACCTGCTGATCGGTGGCGTTGCCGTTGGACTTGTCGGCGAGGAAGCTGCGGGCCACGACCTCGATATTCTGATCGGTAGCCCCCTGAGCGGCAAACTCGCGCTGCACCTGCACATCGGCGACGAGACTCGAATAGATGGGCACGGTGGAGATCAGCGTGACGGCCACCAGCATGCCAAGGATGACGGCGAGCAGCAGGGGCCACGAGCGCTTGATGCCGAGAGACGCCATGCGTAGAGGCGCAAAGGGGCCCGCGAGACGGCCACGCCAGTTTGGCGGGGTGAAGAGGTCAGCCGCGATTTGTCGCTGGTGCGCCGCCTCATCCGCTTCACGCGCCGCTGTTGTCCGTGCCATCGAGAAGAACCCTTTCCGCAAGAGGGGGTCACCCTACCCTCGCGTGGCTACTCTAGCATACCCAGTGAGGTCAGGCAACGCGGGTGGGCGCCAGGAATCTAGCCTTGGCGCGGTGGCCGCAGGACGAGCGCGATGATCACCGCGACGATGATCGCCAGCAGCCCTGCCACGGGGATCACGAATGCCAGCCAGCCGAGAGCGATCATGTAGTGGCTCCTTCTCTGCGCATAGTGAGCGTGCTGCCCCGCCGCGGGGATAGCGCGCGGGGCCAGGCTCGCCTCGCTCAGATCATCTGCCGTAGCGTGCCCCAGCCTTTGTAGGATACGTCAGCGTATGACCGCCTCATCACAGAGGGTGGCCACCATCATGAAGGGAACTCCGGCATGGGCACGAGCGTATGGGGTTATCTTTCAGCACCATGAGAGAGGCAACCTCGCGGGCCTGCCCTTCTCATCCTCATGCTGGCGCGGCCTAGCGGGCCAACTCCGCAGCGGCTTTCGCCAGCCGGGCCCGCAGCGCCTCGTGCTGGGCCGCTATCGCGGCGGGCAGATGGCTGCCAAACGTGGCGAAGAACTCGCCGATGTCGCTGGCCTCGGCCTCCCACTCTTCCGGGTTCACCGTGAGCAGCTGGCGCATGGTCTCCTCGGGGATGTCGAGCCCATCCAGGTAGAGGGCGTCTTCGCTGGGCACATAGCCGATCGGCGTCTCGGTAGCCTTGCCCTGCCCCGCGATGCGCTCGGCCATCCACATCAGCACACGCACGTTCTCGCCAAAGCCCGGCCAGAGGAACTTGCCGCTGGCGTCCTTGCGGAACCAATTCACGTGGAAGACCACCGGCGGCTTGGTGAGCTTCTTGCCCATGTCGAGCCAGTGGCCCCAGTAGTCGCCCATGTTATAGCCGCAGAAGGGCAGCATCGCCATGGGGTCGCGACGCGTCTGGCCCTTCCCGCCCTCGGCGGCGGCTGTCATCTCTGAGCCCATGCCCGCGCCGACGAAGACGCCGTGCTCCCAGTCGAGCGCTTGGTAGACCAGCGGCGCGAGACCGGCCCGACGCCCACCGAAGATGAACGCCGAGATCGGCACTCCCCGAGGGTCTTCCCAGCGCGGCGAGATCGCGGGACACTGGCTGGCCGGGGCGGTGAAGCGCGAGTTGGCGTGGGCCACCTCTTTATCGCCCTCATGCCATTCCTTGCCCAGCCAGTTGATCGTACCGGCGGGCGGCGTCTTGCTATGCGCGGGATCAATGCCTTCCCACCAGGGCTTCTTGTCTGGCGTCAGACCCACATTGGTGAAGATCGCGTTCTTGCTGAGTGAGGCCATCGCGTTGGGGTTCGTCTCGACATTCGTGCCCGGCGCGACGCCAAAGAAGCCGTTCTCCGGATTCACTGCCCAGAGGCGGCCATCGTCGCCGATGCGCATCCAGGCGATATCGTCGCCGACCGTCCAGA
>DASWAC010000442.1:0-2438 GCA_036391335.1 Ktedonobacterales bacterium | reverse complement strand
AGCATCGAGCGTGTCATCGAATATGGATTCGACGAAGCATGAAAGTCGTCGCGCTGGCCGGAGGCGTGGGCGGGGCCAAGCTCGCCGATGGCCTCTATGAAGTCGTCTCCACGGGAGATCTTACGGTCGTCGTCAACACTGGCGACGACTTCGACCTCTTTGGCCTGCGCATCTGTCCCGACGCCGACACGGTGGTCTACACGCTCGCGGGCATCGCGAATCCCGCGACAGGCTGGGGCATCGCGGGCGACAGCTGGCAAACGCTCGACATGCTTGGCCTCTATGGCGAGGATACCTGGTTCCGTCTGGGTGATCGTGACTTCGCGACGCACCTCAGCCGCACGGCACGGCTGACCAGTGGTGAGCGCCTGACCACGGTGATGGACTCGATGTCCCAGGCGCTGGGCGTGCATGCCCACGTGCTGCCCATGTGCGACGAGCCCGTGCCCACGCGGGTGCGCACACCCGAGGGTGAGCTCGCCTTCCAGGACTACTTCGTCCGTCGCCAGCAGCACGACACCGTGACCGGCATCCGTTTCGAGGGGATGGAATCGGCGCGGGTGACACCCGAGGTCGCCACAGCCATCGCCCAGGCCGACGTGATCGTGCTGTGCCCCTCGAATCCGCTGGTGAGCATTGGCCCGATTCTCGCGGTGCCGGGCCTGCGCGACGCATTGCTGGCCAGCGGGGCGGTGCGCGTGGGCATCAGCCCCCTGGTGGGTGGCCGTGCGCTGAAGGGTCCCGCGGACCGCATGCTGCGCGACCTGGGGCACGATGTCTCTTCATTTGGCATCGCCAAGCTCTACGCAGGGCTGCTGCATGGCTTCGTGCTCGACGAGGCCGACGCGGCGGATTGCGCGCGCATCGAGGAGCTTGGCATGCGAGCGCGCCTCACCGGCACTGTCATGCGCACAGGCGCCGATCGCGCGCGGCTGGCCGAAGAGACCCTGGCATTTGCGCGTGGGCTGCGAGAGTGAGCGTCACGATGGGTTCAATGATTGCTCTGGTGCCTCTGGCGAGGCCTTCACGAGCCAAGACACGCCTGGCGGGCGTGCTCGATGCGGCTGAGCGGGCGAGCCTCGCGCGGCACCTGGCTGGCCACGTGGTGCGAGTGCTCCACGAGGCGCAGCAGCTGGACGAGATCGCCATCGTGGGGCCCGCGCCGGCCTACCAGCCCGCATGGCATGCCCTGGGCGTGCAGCACGTGATCACCCCCGGCGAGGACCTCAACGCCGATCTCGAGCTCGGCCGTCACTGGGCGCTGGAGCGTGGCGCGGAAACGCTGCTGGTGGTGCATGGTGATCTCGGCTGGCTCGACCCGGCCAGTGTGCGCCAGCTCGCGCGGCGGGCGGTGGCAGGGAGCCAGGTGGTCATCGCGGGCAATCTCGCGCGCACGGGCACCAATGCCCTGGCCTTGCGCCCACCAGATGCGCTCCCCTTCGCGTTTGGCGAGGGAAGCTTCGAGGGCTACCTCCGTCTCGCTGCGGAACGCGGGCTCACCTATGAGGTGCTGAGCACGCCGGGGCTCGCGTATGACCTCGACCTCCCGTCAGATTTGGAAGACTACGAAGCGCATGGTGGCTGGGAACGGCGCCACGCGACCTATGGAGTGAAGGATTCGGCATGATGAGCGCATCTACGCATGAGGATGGTGTGCGGCTCATTGGCCTGCGCGGCATCCCCGAGGTGCACAATGGGGATGATGTCGCGGGGTATGTGCTCGCCTCGCTCAGCGAAATGGGCGTGGCCCTGCGCGCGGATGACATCGTCGTCGTGACGCAGAAGGTGATCTCGAAGGCCGAGGGTCGCGTCGTGGACCTGGCCCATGTCGAGCCGTCAGCGTTCGCGCTGCGCTTCGCCCGGCAGTGGAACAAGGATCCCCGCTATGTCGAGGTGGTGCTGCGCGAGTCGGCTCGCATCGTACGGATGGATCACGGCATCCTCATCAGCGAGACACGCCATGGCTTCGTCTGCGCCAATGCCGGGGTAGACGCCTCGAACGTCTCGGGTGGCGAGCACGCCTGCCTGCTGCCTGACGACGCCGACGCCTCGGCCCGCCGCCTGCGCGAGGCGATTGGCGCGGCGACCGGCATCACCCCGCCCATCATCATCACGGATTCCTTTGGGCGGCCCTGGCGGGAGGGCATCATGAATGTCGCCATCGGCATCGCCGGGCTGCGGCCACTGGTGGACTACCGGGGCCAGCCGGACGACTTCGGTCGCGTGATGAGCGCCAGTGTGATCGCTGTGGCCGACGAGCTGGCCTCGGCGGCGGAGCTGGTGATGGGCAAGGTGGACCGCTGCCCCGCTGCCATCGTGCGCGGCTATCCCTTCATGGCAGGCGATGGCAGCTCGCGCGACCTCGTCATCCCCGCCGCGAGAGATATGTTCCGCTAGGACTACAGCCGCAGCCACCAAATAGAACCTATTCTTGCAAG
>DASWAC010000441.1:0-2571 GCA_036391335.1 Ktedonobacterales bacterium | reverse complement strand
CGCGCCTCGACCGTGTAGCCGCCGCTTACCCTGCCCAGCCTGATGCGAATCACCGTGTCATGCTGCCGTCGTGCCACCGTCATGCCTTCGACAGGCTGGCCGTCGCGGGTCGCGGTGAGGGCCGCATCTGCCGAGAGCCACGCTGGTGGCAGCCACAGCTCGATGGTCGTCTCCCGTGGGCCGGGATCATATGCGCCACGCGTCTGCGCGCTGAACACGATCGATTGCGCGTGCCGCTCTGCCCGCAGCTGGCTCCAGCGAGCCTCACCGCGCTGATAGGCTGTCGAGATGCCATCATCCTCATAGAGGCTGCCCTCGGCGCGCCCCTCGATGTCATCATTGGGGAAACAGCGCAGGGTGAGTGGTTCTTCGGCCAGCTCGCCGACGTATTGCATCACCGGGCCGAGCGGGATGATGCTGCCCTCGCGCGCGAACATCGGCAGTGTGTCGAGGGGCGCCGCCACGGTGCGCGTCACGGGTCCACTGATGCGCTCGCCAGTTTCCCAGCCGACCCACGTGCCGCTGGGAAAGCGCACCTCACGGCTGGTCATACCCTGATCCATGCATGGCGCGACCAACACATCACCCAGCAGGAATTCGTCTTCGATCTCCCAGAGATCCGGCTGGTGAGGGTTCCCGTAGGCCAGCGGGACGGCGATGGGGACGCCCTGCGTGCTTGCCTTGGCGAAGAGGGTGTACCAATAGGGCAAGAGCTGATAGCGGCGCCCGATGGCCGCGCGAATCATGTCCTCATAGGGCTGGCCGCGCGACCAGGGCTCTTGTGGGGCGGTCTGGATCGCGCTGTGGTTGCGAAAGAATGGGAAGACGGAGCCGAGCTGAATGAAGCGCACCAGCAGCTCGCCATCGGCGTCGCCCCAGAAGCCGCCGCTGTCGAAGCCCACGAACGGCACGCCCGACATGCTCAGCGTGAGGCACATCCGCGCCGCCAGCCGCACATGGGCCCACTCGCTGCGATTGTCGCCTGTCCACAGGGTAGCCCACTGCTGGACACCCGCGGCGCCTGACCGGCTGAGCACGAACGGGCGCGCGTCGGGTCGCAGCCGCTCCAGTCCCTCGCGGGTGGCCCGCGCCATCTGCGCGCCATAGGCATTGTGGAAGGCGCGGTGCGCCATGGGCTGACCCCCCAAGCCGTCAGGATGGTGCACTGCCGAGTCGGGCATGGTCGTGCCGTGGGGCACATCGGCGCTGGGGAGGAACCGGTTCGTCAGGGCAGGCTCATTCATGTCGCACCAGATGCCGGCTACTCCGGCGTCCAGCAGGGCACGGTGCCGCTCGCCCCACCAGGCGCGGACCTCCTCACGGCTGAAGTCCGGGAAGACGCTCTCGCCGGGCCAGACGATGCCGACGAAGGGCCCGCCAGCGGCATCGCGCACGAAATAGTCCTTCGCGAGCCCTTCGGCATAGGTGGGGTTCTCTGGGTCTTCCTTCACACCGGGGTCCACGATGGTGACGACCTTGAAGCCCTCCGCGCTCAGGTCGCGCATCAGCCCGGCGGGATCAGGGAAGCCTGTGGGGTTCCAAGTGAAGTCGCGATAGCCGTCCATATAGTCAATGTCGAGCCAGAGGTGGTCGCAGGGGATGCGGCGGTCGCGAAAGCCCTTCGCGATCTCGCGCACGTAGGCGTCAGAGTCGTAGCTCCACCGGCTCTGGCCGTAACCCAGTGCCCAGCGCGGCGGCAGCGGCATGGCCCCTGTCACCTCAGCATTCTGCGAGAGCACCTGAAAAGGCAAGGGCCCGGCGAAGACATAGAAAACCAGCTCTCCGCCGGTGACCCCAAACGTCATCCGCTCGGGATCGCTCACTCCCGCGTCCAGCTCGCCACGCCACGCGGAATCTATGAAGAGGCCATAGCCGCGTGTCTCTCGCCGGCCGAGCCAGAAGGGGATCGAGGCGTACATCGGGCCGGTATCCGCGCCATGCGGCTGAGGCGGATCCACGTTGGCAAAGAGGATGCGGTGGCCACGCAGGCTGAGTGGCGTGGTGCGCTCGCCCCCGCCAAAGAGCTTCTCGCCAGGCGACAGGCGCGCCGAGCACCAGACACTGCCCACCGGCCGGGTGTGGTCGGCGCTCTCGCCGGCATCCTCGGTGGTGATGCGGCCCAGACCGGCCGTCTCGAAGAATGGCGCGCCATTGCGCCAGGTGAAGTGCAGGCTGAACGGGTCGAGGCCGATCGTGATGCCCATCGCCTCGGTGGTGATGGTGATTGCCTGCTCAGAAAGCTCCACCGTGGGCGCGGGCGTCGCGGACCAGTCTTCGTGCGCGGTGGTCCAGGAGCGTTGTGGGCTGATCCCCGGCGGCTGGATGCGTACCCGTGCGATGTCCGGCGTGAGCGCGGCGATCTCTGCATGCGTGCCATCACCCGCGATGAGGCGCCAGGCGCGCTCATCATGCCCTTCGAGGCTCACCCGCTCAATTGGCGTGTACCACATCCGGCTCCCCCTGCCACCATCTAGCGCACCGCTTGCGCACGGTCGCTCGTCCAATTACAATGAGAGATGTTCATCTTCGCGAGCCACGAAGCAGGTGGCTGCACGCATTCATAGCCTATCG
>DASWAC010000440.1:0-1807 GCA_036391335.1 Ktedonobacterales bacterium | reverse complement strand
GGCGTCCTCCGTTTCATGAGGTTGACTTCGTCTCTCCCTATAGAGGAAAACACTATACCGTGTGTGCCGGTTGCGACACTCCCTGCTACGCCGGCATGCCGATCTCACGGCCGTGAATGTCCGCATCTGTCGGTGGCCAGGCGCGGGCGGATTCCTGCGCCATAGGTCATTGCGGGCGTACAATATTCCTACACGTTATGGTGAGCTAGCCACAAGATGTTGTGTAATGAGCGCTTCTTTTCCCAATTTCACTAGATGTAGTGTTTTGAAGGTGACTTTATGGCATATCTAGGGATTGGGGTGGTATACTTCTCTCTGCGATCACTTGCCGGTGGCGCATCGTCTCCCTGCCAAAACGCTGGCAGCGTACAGATTTCCCCAGGAGCACGACGGTGACGAAGAAAAAGAGTGCCGGAGCCAGCGCGACCCTTGAGTCGCCGGTCGCCCGGAGGCATGGCACATGGTCCGAGGCTGCGGTGCGCGTGCTGCGCGAGCGCTATCTGCTGCGCGACGCCGATGGCAAGGTCGTCGAGACGCCCGATGAGCTGGCGTGGCGTGTGGCCAGCGCCGTGGCCCAGGCTGAGCGCCAGTGGCACGACAAGGTCACCGTGCAGAGCTATGCTGATCGCTTCTATGAGATCATGGTAGACCGCAAGTTCCTGCCGAACTCGCCCACCCTGATGAACGCGGGCAAGGGCAATAACCTCCAGCTTTCCGCTTGCTATGTCGTCCCGGTGGAAGATAGCCTCACCGGTATCTTCGATGCCGTAAAGAACGCCGCGCTGATTCACCAGAGCGGTGGGGGGTGCATCTCGGGCGACGCGCATGTCTTCACCACGTTCTGTGGCGTCGAAAGCATCGCCACGCTCTATGAGCGCGTTCGTGCCACGGGAATCGCGGAAGAGCAGCGTGATGACCACGCCGTGATGGATGTCCGCCCGCTGGGTATTCGCACGATGGCGCTCAACGCGCTGGATGGCAGCTTCGAGCCCGCGCCGATCGCCCACCTCTGGCGCTATGATGTGCCGCTGAGTGATCAGATTCGGGTGCGCGCGGCCAATAGGATGAGCGTGACGACAAGCGCCTGGCATCCCTTCATGGTCTTTGATGGCCAGGGACTGGTGGAGCGCCGGGCAGACGAGCTCAAGGTCGGCGACATCCTGCCGACGCCTAACCCTTCGGTGCGCGATCGCTGGCCGCATGAGGCCTATCGTGAGGTCGCGGGCATCCGCTTGGATGAAGAGATCGCATGGCTGCTGGGCTATTACCTGGGCGATGGCAATCTTGGGTGGGCAAAGGTGCCTTCCAGTGAGCCTCGACGCGAGAAGCTGCGGTGGCGCCTCTTCGATGGCCGCACCGCGTCGCTCGAGCATGCCCGTGATATCCTCGCGCGGCGCTTCGATGTGCATGTGACCGTCGCCCAGGACGCACGCGGCCTCTATTCCCTGAGCACGACGAGCGCGACCTTCATCGAGCGTTTCCGCGCCCTCCTGGAAGTGCGGCCTGGTCCCAAGGGCGAGCTGCCCTTCCCTGAGATGGTCGCGAAGTCGCCGCTCCCCGTGGTGGGGGCATTCCTCGCCGGCCTTGTGGACTCCGATGGGCACGTGGATAGCACCCGAGCGCGCGTCACCTATGCCTCGCAATCGCGCTATCTCACCGAGAAAGTGCACACGTTGTGCAGCCTGCTCGGCTTGAATCCTGGCATCCGCGAGCGCGCCCCACAGGGCAAGGGCCGCACGACCACCTATGAGGTGCGTCTCGCTGCCGAGCCACAGGTGGCCGAGCTGCGCGCGCTGATTGGCGCCTA
>DASWAC010000439.1:0-4129 GCA_036391335.1 Ktedonobacterales bacterium | reverse complement strand
CTGGATCACGGCGTGCCCTATGCCGTCGCCGCCGGCATGACGGCGGGCCTGGCCGATCTGCTGAAGCGAGCGGGCGTCTCTGGCTACCGGCCACTCTGGTTCGGTCCTCAGGGCAGCTATGCAGATTCCAGCTTCATTCCTGTGTGGATCGTGATGGGGTCCACGATCTCACCGTCAACAAGCTCATCGGGCGGCGCGTCCGCGGGTGGCGCCGGCGCCGGCGGCTCATTCTGAGGCAGCGGCTATTCGGCGAGTAGCGGGCGTGTCCCCGAGGGGCTGCCTATCATGCGGCGAGGCGCGCGACGTGCCCGAGGAGATCAGCCCTCTTTCGCCAGGTTGGGCGTATCGGCCGCATGCGCCACCAGCAGGGGGATCGCCGTCGTGCTCAGCACGCGCTCCGTCACGCTGCCCAGTGCCCAGCGCAGCGCGCCCGAGCGGCTATGAGTGGCCATGACAATCAAGTCACAGTGGCCCGAGAGGCTGCAGTCTACGCTGTCGCCCCCGTGCTCGACCAGACGAATGAGTGATGTGGCGACGTCTTCGTGCACCACGGTGGACCACGTGACCGGCAGTCGCGCCTCGCCGGGATACTTCGTCTCGATGGCCCTGGCGACCGCAGTGAGGTAGGCGTGGGAGCTCTCTTCCGAGCTGTCTTCATGCACGCCGGACGACTGAGGTGAGAGCCAGTTGATCACCTGCACGAGGTGGATCGCCCCCTTGCCTCGACCCGCAATCGCCGAAAGCACACTTACAGCGGGCGCGATGGCACGCTCAGCCAGTGGTGAGCCATCCAGCGCGATCACGGCTCGGGTGAGGTGGTCTACCTCGGCGCTCACCCCGAGCTGTGGTCCATTCGCTCGCATGATGAGCACCGGCGCTGTGGCGTGCCGGGCGACCTCCTCGGCCACGCTGCCGAGCATCCACCGGTCGAATCCGGCGCGCCCGTGGGTCGTCATCACCACCAGATCAGCATGCTGCCTCTTGACCTCCTCGACGATGGCGGTGGCGGATGCGCCAAAGACCACCGAGCGCGTTTTCGTGATCCCGTGCAGTGTAGGCGAGCTGCTCAGATAGCTGAGGTACTCATTGGCTTCACCGCGTTCCGACTCCGTGACACGGGCCGCTTCGATGCCAGAGCCGGTGGCAAATGGGCCGGTGATGGGTGGCATGGGTACCACGCGCACCAGCGCCAACGTGCTGCCATCGGCGCGGGCCAGACGGGCCGCGGTGGGCAAGGCTTGTTCGGCGCGCTCGGTGCCATCGAGCGGAACGAGAATCTTCGTAAACACGAGTGGCCTCCTGACCATCGTGGCCACCATGCCTTAGCTGGCGGGCGGTGAGACTGCCGGGCCACCTTGCCCTGTGCTCCTCACACTCTCAAGAATACCGCACGAATGTCACGCCCGTGTCACGGATGCCCACGCTTCACGGCTGCTCATGCGGCAATGTATACTGACCACTAGGAAGCAAGGGGGCGGGCGCCCGCAGGGAGATGAGGCGGCAGATGGCGCGCAACGGGCCGGTCTTCGGTGGCTATGTGTTGCCAGCGGTCGTGGCGGCATTCGTCGCTGGGATTGCCCTCGAAAGTGGTCACGCGCTGGGGCTCGCCGGGGCGCTGCCATGGCTGGGCGTGGCAGGCGCCGCTCTCGCGCTGGTGGTCATCACCACGCTGCTGGCTCGGCGGTGGGCTGACGTGCCCTGGCGACTGGGCCAGCTCGCGCCGCTCGGCCTCGTGCTGCTGGCGAGCCTCTGCCTTGGCGGAGCCCGCGCTGCCGCGAGTGATCCATCGCTGGAGCCTTCAAACGTGGGCCAGTGGGCCGACGGCGCGACAGTGCAGGTGCGCGGCGTGATTGGCGCCGAGCCGGAGCCGCGGGTAGATTATCGCTTGCTCACCGTGCAGGTCAGCGCCATCAGCTTCAATCGCGGGCAATCATGGGAGATGGCGACTGGGCGTATCAGCGTCACTGACTACGCGCCCGAGACGTGGTATACCGCCGCCTATGGCGACACCATCGTCGCGACAGGCGCGCTGAAGCCACCAGGGACTGGCTATGTGCCACCCGGCATCACCGGGAGCATCGAGCGGGCGCGGCTTCGGGTGCTGACGCACGGCGGGAATCCGGTGCTGGCGTGGCTCTATGCGTTGCGAGTGCTCCTGGCCGAGAGCCTGCAGCACGCCCTTCCCGAGCCGGAGGCCAGCTTGTTGGTCGGCATCGCCTTTGGCCTGAAGACCCCACTGCTGCGCTCGCGGCTGCCGCTTTTCACCACGACCGGCACCATTCACCTGGTGGTGCCCGCAGGTCTCAAGGTCTCCGTGCTGGCGACTCTCGCTCGCCGGGTGGCCCAGCCGTTGGGACGCTACGGCGGCACGGCGCTCTCGCTGGGCGTGGTGGCCGGATACGCCTTCCTGGGCGGGGGCGGGCCCGCGGCGGTGCGTGCCGCCATCATGGGCGCCCTCCTGGTGATCGGGCCTGCGCTTGGGCGGGTGTACGATGTCTTCACCGCGCTGGCCGTGGCGGTCCTGGTGATGGTGCTCTTCGAGCCGCTGGTGGTCTATGACGCGGGCTTCCAGCTCACGACGCTCGCGACGGCGGGGCTCCCTCTGCTGACGCCGCCGCTGACGGGGCTGCTCAGGAAGATGATGGGCCGGTTGCGGATCGTGCCTGCATCAGCCGTGGTGGCTGAGCTGCTCGCCGTGACCCTGGCCGCGCAAATCGCCACGCTGCCCGTGCTGGTGGCCTCGTTCGGCCTCATCTCGCTGGTGGCCCCGCTGGCGAATCTGCTCACCGTCCCGCTGCTGGCACCTTTGCTCTTGCTGGGTTTCGCGCTATCGGGGCTCTCGCTGGCAAACCTCACCTGGGGTGGTCCCTTGCTGGCCACAGTCACCACGGCGGGCAGCTGGCTGGCGTGGCCATTCGTCGCCTGGGTGAACTCTGCGATCAGCTGGTGCGCGCATCTGCCATGGGCCGCCGTCAGCGTCAGCGGGGGTGCGCTTGGGCTTGCCGTGGCCTATTACCTCGCCATTGGCGGCCTCATCGCGCTGGTGCGGCGGGCTCCCGAGGGAAAGACACGTCAGGCGCACAGCCACGCGGCGGCGTGGCCCGGGCGGCGGCTCGCGCTAGCTGGGGTCACCCTGACGCTGCTGACAACGCTGGGGGCGAGTGTGCCGGCGATGGCAGCGGGTCAGGCACCTCAGGTCACCTTCCTGGATGTCGGGCCGGGTGGTCAGGCGACGCTCATCCGCCTGCCCGGTGGGCAAACCGTGCTCATCGATGGCGGCGCGAGCGGTCCCATGCTGGAGGGCGCCCTGGCGGCGCATCTGCCCTTCTGGCAGCGGCGGCTCGACCTGATGCTGTTGACTGGGCCGCGTGCGGGGAACATTCGCGGGCTGGAGGACGCACTCGGCCACTTCCAAGTGACTCAGGCGGCTGATGCGGGCGTGCTGCATCCCGGGCAGGATTATCTCGGCTGGCGGCAGGCGCTGGCGAGACGCGGCGTCTCATGGGCCGGGGTGCGAGCAGGCGCGCGCATCATGCTGGACGCCCACACCAGCGTCGAGGTGCTGGCTCCGCCACCGGTGCTCTATGGCCCTGCGAACGGCACGACAGCCGCCAGCAACGATGCCATCCTGCTGGTGCGCGCCTCTGGGCTGCGGGTGCTGCTGCTGGGCAACGCCGACGCGTTTGCGCTGACCGCGCTCCTGGGGGCTGGCGTAGACCTGCACGCCGATGTGGTGCAGCTCGCCAGACTGCCCAGTGAATCGCTCGTGCTGGATGGCGCGCTGAGCGAGGCGCTGGCCGCGACCCACGCGAAGGCGCTCGTCATCACCGACGCCGCGACGGGTTCCGGCTCACGCCGGTCGCGCCTGGCCGCCAGTCTGGGGCGTGGCCTCAGCGATGCCGACGTGGGAGCCACACTGGGCATGACGGTGCTGCGGACGAGTGACGTAGGCACGCTGAGCCTGCGCATCGAGCGGGGAAGCTGGGTCCTGCGCTAGGCCTTCGTCCACGCCCATCACTCCACCAGGAAGGTATCTCATGGGTGGATGGCGACCTGCGTCATAGAGACTACAACGATAGGGCTGACTGATAGATCGGCGGGTGGCGGCGCTCCATCCGAAGCTGCCGTG
>DASWAC010000438.1:0-4379 GCA_036391335.1 Ktedonobacterales bacterium | reverse complement strand
GCAAACGCAAGGTGGAGGCCGTCAAAGGCGTCAATATGCGGGTGGACGCTGGCGAGATCTTCGGCTTCCTCGGGCCTAACGGCGCCGGCAAGACGACGACGCTGCGAATGCTCGCCACGCTGCTGACCCCGGATGGCGGCTCGGCTTCCGTCGTCGGCTTCGACCTGCGGCGCTCTCCAGGCAAGGTGCGCGAGCGCATCGGCTACGTGAGCCAGTCAGGCGGGGCTGAGCGCCCGGTGACAGCTCGTGAGAACCTCGTGCTCCAGGCGCAATTCTATGGCATGAGCCGGTCTGCCGCGAAGACGCGGGCCGCCGAGATGCTGCGCGCACTCGACCTGGAATCCTATGGCGACCGCAAGGTGAGCACCTATTCCGGTGGCCAGCGCCGGCGGCTCGACATCGCGCTGGGCATGGTGCACCGCCCGACGCTGCTCTTCCTCGACGAGCCGACGACCGGCCTCGACCCGCAGAGTCGCGCCCACATGTGGGATGAGGTGCGCCGCGTGCGTGAGGAAGGCACGACGATCTTCATTACCACCCACTACCTCGACGAAGCCGACGCGCTCTGCGATCGCCTGGCCATCATGGATGGCGGTCTGCTGGTGGCCGAGGGTACGCCCACCGAGCTGAAGCGCCAGATCGCCGGCGACGCCATCACAGTGGGCCTGCGCGGCGAGGTGGTGAGCCAGGGTGAGCGACTGCTGCGCGAGCAGCCCTATGTGCGCGAGCTGAGCGCCACCGAGCCCGATGCGCCCGGCGCTGAAGGCATTATCCGGCTCTATGTGGATCATGGCGAGCAGGCGTTGCCTCAGGTGTTGCGTACCCTCGACGGAGCCGGCGTGACCGCCACCAGCATCTCACTGGCGCGACCGTCGCTGGATGACGTATTCCTGCGCCAGACGGGGCGCTCGCTGCGGGATGGCAAATAGGCTCAGAGTGCTCCAAGGAGGACAAATTCCCCATGAGACTGTTTCGTGATACCTGGCTGGTCTTCCAGCGCCAGATGCTCATCGCCCTGCGCACGCCGGTATGGGTCGCCATCGGACTCTTCCAGCCGCTCGCCTTCCTGCTCCTCTTCGCGCCACTGCTCGACAATATCGCCAAGGCGCCTGGCTTCCCGCCCGGAGGGTCACTGGGCGTCTTTACGCCGGGCTTGCTGATCTTGCAAGGGATGTATGGCGCCTCGTTCGTCGGCTTCGCGCTCGTCTCGGACCTGCGCGAGGGCATCATCGAGCGGCAGCGGGTGACCCCCGTGTCCCGGCTGGCCCTTCCTCTGGGCCGCACCCTGCGCGATGTGGTGGTGACGACTACCCAGGGAGTCATCCTGGTGGGGGTGGCATGGATCATGGGCCTCAAGCTCCAGATTCCCGGCATCTTGAGCGCTTTCGTGCTGCTGGCGCTGCTGGTGATCGCGCTCTCGTCGGCCTCGTACGCCCTCGCGCTGCTGGTCAAGAGCGAGGACGCTCTCGCTCCGGTGATCAACTTCGTGCTGCTGCCGGTGCAGCTGCTCTCGGGTGTCATGCTGCCGCTGGCGCTAGCCCCATTGTGGATTCAGAACGTAGCCAAGGCGAATCCGCTGGCGTACGCCGTTGATGCGTCGCGCTGGCTCTTCAACGGCGGCGCCCTGAGCGACGCTGTCGTCCTCAAAGCGTTCATCGCCATCGGCATCATCGTGGTGCTGGGCGTCTGGTGGGCCGTGAGCGCCTTCCGTCAGGCCACGGCGTAACCCTATCGTCAAGGAGAAAGTCGTATGAATTCAGAGCTTCCATCACGCGGCAGACTCATCTTCAGGAGCGGCGCCTCGAACCTGACCATCGTCAGCTCGACCAGCCTCGACACACTCTATGAGGCCGAGTTCAGGGGCATCAATCCAGAGGTCACCGTCCGTGGCGGCGAGGTGAGCATCAATTATCCTCAGTTCTCACCGCTCGGTTGGATGCGCCAGATGTTCAACCCGCGTCACCTTTTGGCACACATCACGCTCAACGCGAGCATCCCGTGGGAGATCGAGTGCCACGGTGGCCTGGCTCACTTCACCGGCGAGCTGGGCTCAGTGCACCTGCGGAGTTTCCGTCTGGATGGCGGGGCCAGCGTCATCACCCTGCGCCTGGGCCAGCCGGAGGGCCACGTGCCGGTGCAGTTCTTTGGCGGCATGACCAGCGTCAACATCGAGCGGCCGGCCAGTGTGCCAACGAATCTGCGTATGAGAGGCGGAACGACCGGGCTTCGCTTCGACGACCAGAGCTTTGGCGCCATGGGTGGTCAGATTGCTATGCACTCGCACGGCGAGGTCGCGGCGCCAGGGCAATATGACATCGAGGTCACCGGTGGCGCAGCGAATATCAATGTGACGCCTGTCGGCTAGCATGCCGGCAAGATTGCGGTCAGCCGGTGGCTCTTCTGTCAGCGGCTGGCCGTTTTTCTGTGTCTTGTTGCCATCCCTCGTGGCGTGTGCTACTACAGACAGAGCAGGCAGCGAGTCGTCCATGCCGCCGCAAAGCCACGAAGGAAGCCGCATATGGAGCCGACCTTTTTCGATTCCCCCGAGGCGTTTCGCGCCTGGCTGGAGGCTCATCACACCACGGAGAGAGAGCTCTGGATTGGCTTCCACCAGCAAAGCTCAGGCAATGCGGGTCTCAGCTATCTCAGCGCGGTGGATGAGGCGCTCTGCTTCGGCTGGACGGATGGGCCACGCAAGAGCATCGACGGCGCTACCTATAAGATTCGCTTCATTCCGCGCAAGCCCCGCAGCCAGTGGAGCGCTGTGAACGTGCACCGGGCGGACCAGCTCATCCGCCTCTCCCTGATGCGACCAGCCGGACTGGCAGCCTTTGCGCGCCGCAAGCCAGCCCCAGCGCACTAGGCCCGCGCGGGTCCTCACGCGATTTTCCGGGAAGTGACGCCTGGGAATCTCCCACGCATACCCTGTGCAGGCGTGCCGCGTATAGAGGGTGGTGGATTCCGTCGCACAGGAGGATACCCTCATGGCCGACAGTGTCACTTCGCGCCCGTGGGGGCGCAATCTCCGGCACGCATTGCTCGCGATTCCGCTGCTGCTCGTCGTCAGTGTCCTGGCCGCATGCGCCGGCTCATCCTCGGCGCAAAGCTTCGGCACGCCGGTCGCCGGACAGCGCGTCTATGATATCGCTCGTGTGCTCACCGCGAGTGAGATCGCCGATATAGAGCAGCATGCGTCGGCTGTGGCCCAGGCAGGCGCGCCGGTCATCATCTATCTGCGGAAGCAGGACTCCACCACGAGCGCCACGGTGAATGACGCGAAGGCGCTCATGGACGCGTGGGACGTGCAATCCGCCACGGGTGCGCATGATGGGCTGGTCATCTTCCTCAATCTTAAGCCTAGTGATCCCAAGCATGGCTCGGCGGCGCTCTATGCGGGCGCGAAGCATGCCAACGCCAGCTTGCCCCAGGCTGAGCTGCAGCGCATCTATAACCAAGTGATGCTACCCCACCTGCGCGATGGGAATATCGCGGCCAGCATCACCGCCGCGCTCGATGCGGCCCAACACGACCTGATGAATGGCGCACCGGTCGTTCCCGCGCGAACACCGTTCCAGCAGGCGCTTGCGGTGGTGGCGGGCGTCCCGATGCTGATCGGTGGGGTCTTCCTCGCGGTGCTCGGCGCGTTGCTGGGCCTTGCTGCATGGCGACGCCAGCCGCGTGCCACCGAGCCGCCCGTGGCCACCGTCGAGGCGACGCAGCCCGACCAGACACAGCCCGCACTGGTGGGTGCTCTGGTCTCGCGTCACATCAGCCTGAGCCAGCTGCTCGCCAGCATCATGTCGCTGGCCAGCCAGGGCGCGCTGAATATCGAGAGCGCGCGAGGGACATTCGGCAGGCAGGTGGTAAACCTCCACCTTGCGCCGGACGCGCCATCGGTGAGCGGCTTCGAGGCACAGGTATTTGATATGCTGCGTGGTGTGGCGGAAAGCGACGGTCTCATCACGCCGGGGAATCTGCGTAGTCTGCCCGGAAGATGGAGAAGCCTGGGGCAGTCTTTGCGGGCCGAGATGGTGGCGCGTGGCTGGTTTGATCCGCAAGCGAGCCAGCGGCGCAGGCCCCTCTATCTCTATGCCACCGCCAGTCTCGTGATCTCGATCATCGCGTTTGTCATGGCGGCAGTGGCGGCCCAGCCGTTGGGCATCGTGGGCGCGCTGGTGCTCTTCGCGTCAAGCATTCTGGGCTATGTGATAGGCGGCTCGCTGCATGAGACCACGGTCGAGGGTGAGAATGCCGCCCAGCCGTGGCGAGCCTATGCCGCCTCACTGAAGGGCGACGCCGAGGGACTGCGTGCGGCGAATGATGCCGATGGCCTCAGCTCACTGCTGGATCATGGCGTGCCCTATGCCGTCGCCGCCGGC
>DASWAC010000437.1:0-2598 GCA_036391335.1 Ktedonobacterales bacterium | reverse complement strand
TCCGTGCCAGGCAAGCCAACGATCTTTGCGGAGATGGAGACCTCCGTGCCTGAATTCGAATACTTCACCGCGTTGGCCAGCAGGTTGGTGACGATCTGCTGGGTGCGGATGCGATCACCCCTGATCACGAGCTCGCTGGGCACATTGATGACTAGATCACGCTGCTCGCGGCCTACCTCACGCGGGTCCATCAGCGTGGCGGCCGTCTGGACGACAGGCAAGAGATGGAAGGTCTCCGCCTTGAGGGTTTCTGCCTCTTGCTCGATGCGCCGGGTGCTGAGAATGCTCCTGACGAGCTCACCCAATGACTCGCTGAGGTCACCGGCCTGGTCGAGCGCCATCTGCAGCTGAGCGGGTGGCACACGCTCCGGCGCCACCCGAAGCGCCTCGATGTAGGTCTGCATCGCCATGATCGGCGTGCGAAGCTCATGATTCACGTTCGCGATGAACTCATCTTTCAGGCGATCGAGCTGCCTCGCCCGCTCGTAGGAGAGGCCGATCGCGCCGAGGGTGCGCCGATAGCCTAGCCAGATCGCGAGCACCAGGCCGGCAAAGAGCCACTGGTGCACCATCATGAGCGGCAGCAAGAGTGTGCGCTCACGCGCAAAGAGGGCGTGCATCTCGGCCGCCCCAGGCAGCTGGATGAGAAAGATGGCTGTGGCGACATTCATCACCAGAGTGGCAATGATGATGGCCCATAAATCGCCGATCATGCCCGCTAGCACGATGACCGCGCTGAAGGGCGTGAACGCGATGAGGCCGAGCGGGTCGATGCCCACCTCGATCGCCAGGGCAGGCACCGAGCCAGCGACGCCGATTCCCAGCATCGCTAGCAAGAGCAGTGACGCCAGGGTCATCCTGCCGCGCCGGTAGGCCACCCAGCCGATCAGCCCGAGCGTGAGCGCCGCCGCGAGGAGCGGGAGGATCAAGAGAAGCGAGCGGCGCACACTTTCGTTTGGTGCGAAGAAGTAGCCGACTGCGAGCACCAGCTCAGCGATGATGCCAAGCAGGATCACCGCTGGCAGGAGAAATCGCAAGATTTGCTCACGCCGGCTATGCTCATATTCCAGCACGATCTCGCGCTCAGTGCGCGCTATGGACGAGGTGTCCGCCGCGGTTGGGACGAGCATCACTCTACATCCTCCGCGAGCCCGTGCAGGCGCGCATCACGCTCCTGCTGACTCAGTCGCACGGCGGTCATGATGGCCTCCACGATCGTCTGTGGTTTCGATGGCTTGGTGAGATATTGATCCGCGCCCGCCAGCATCCCAGCGGACTGGTCACGCTCTTGCACAAACGCGGAGAGGATGACCATGGGGATGTCGGCCGTCTCAGGGTCACCCCGCAGCACGCGCACGAGCTGCAGCCCATCAATCTGGGGCATTTTCACATCTATGATGATGCAGTCGGGACGGTGCTCCATGATCCCTCGTAACGCCTCCGCCGCTGACTCCACCGCAATCACATCGATAGCCGCGATAGTCGGCAAGGCAAAGCTGAGCGAGTCCAAGAGCTCGCGGTGATCGTCTACGATCATGACCCTCAGACGCTTGTCTCCTCCGCTCGTCATCTGCTTTATCCTCTTGCCCAAGGGGGGCGCTACATCAATGCTAAAGCCAGGAGAGTTTCCCGCACGCCCGGCCATCACGCCGGCTCATCGGCTGCTCGCGAGGCGTCTAGCTGCTTGAACTTGCCGAGCAAGCGCACCTGCTGATGAAAATGTCCAGGGGTGACTGGGCGCACAAGGAAGTCATCCGCGCCAGCCTCCATCGCCGCGATCTTCATCGGCAGTGACGAGAGCGCGGTCACCACCATGACGAGGGAGCCCTCTGGCATGAGTCGCTCGCGAATCTGTCGAATCAGCCTCACGCCATCCGTATCACTCTGGGCGACATCCAACACGACAATATCTGGCGTGTTCGACTCGAGCATGCTCAGCGCCATGGTAGAGGACGAGACAACATCCACCACCGACCCTTTGGGCAGCGCGCTGGTGAGCTCACGCCCACGCGACGCATCGCCGTCGATGATCAGCACACGTAGTGGCATCAATACCGGGGGGATCGATCCGTGAAGCATTTCTAGCACCTTGCCCTGTGGAAGAGAATGCGCAATACAGGCGAGCGCTCAACGTCTGCCGCAGACAACATTGTGACGACACACACTCGGGCTGTCAAGCGCCTGGAGGTAATTTGCGCATTGCGCGGGGCTAACCCTCCGCAGGCTCGCGCAGCCTGGCCCACCGGCGCACGGCCTCGCCCACAGCGGTGTCGCGTGCCGCCAACCCTGCCTTGAAGCGCGGCTGCGCCTTCCCTCGGGCGGCTTGCTGCGCGGGAGTGGGGCGGGCCTCGCCCGGAGCGCCCGCCGTGAGCGCCTGATAGGCACGCGGATCGGCAGCCGACACCTTGCCCGCCTCGACGATGGCAAAGCGCTCCAGCAGCGCCCCCATCAGCCCCAGTGCCGAGGCCAGCGCCGAGAGCGGCGGGTCGAGCCGGCCACCGCTCACTCGCGCGAGAAGGCGCAGCGGCAGGGGAAGCGCCAGCCCGTAGCCAACCGTCCCCACGCGGAAGACCCGACCCCAGCGTCCCTCTCGCAGCG
>DASWAC010000436.1:0-3945 GCA_036391335.1 Ktedonobacterales bacterium | reverse complement strand
TGATCCGACGTCCGGAGATGGTGGATCAGCTGGGGGGAAGAATGATCGCCCGGATCCTCGACTTCGTCAAAACGTATCTTGCGCGCCAGGTCGAGCTTGGCCGCCTCCGACCCCACGACGTGCGTGCCAGCGCGCGTGCCTTCGTCGGCATGCTCTTGCCTCAGCTCGGCGGCAAGCTCCTCCTCCCAGCGCTTCAAGTGGACGGGCTGACGGATGAGGAACACATTGCCACGATTGTCGCGATCTTCCTTCGTGGCCTGCGTCCTGAGGCATAACCAGGCTGTTAAAGATGAGCTCTCCCGTGAGTCTATCTCGTGTCTTTGAGGAGGCATGGCCACATGCTCGATCCCATGACGACGCCGACCCCTGATCCAGACCGTCCTCCATCCACCGTTGGCACCGAGAATCCCCTGGTGCTGCCGCTCGCGGCAATTGAGGCTGGCACCGTCGCGCTGGTCGGCGGCAAAGCCTCCAGCTTAGGCGACCTGCTTCGTGCCGGCTTCTCTGTGCCGGACGGCTTCTGTGTCACCACGGCGGCCTATGCCTTGGTCAGTCAGCACGCGGCTCTGGAGCCCATCATCGAGGCACTCGCAGCCACGAGCCCTTCAGATACTGCACGTCTCGAGCAGCACGCGGAACAGGTGCGTGCAGCGCTCTTGTCAGTATCGCTGCCTGCTATGCTCGCTGATGCGATTGGCGCGGCCATGCGTCGTCTCGATGTGGGTTCGGGATCTTCTCCTGCTCTCGCGGTACGCTCGTCGGCTACGGCTGAAGATCTCCCGTGGGCGAGCTTCGCTGGCCAACAGGAGACGTTCCTCAACATCAGCGGGCAGGAGGCTGTCCTGGCCGCCGTGCAGCGCTGCTTCGCCTCGCTGTGGACCACCCGCGCGGTAACCTATCGGGCTCACCTCGGCATCGACCCGCGCACCGTACGCTTGGCAGTAGTGGTGCAGCATCTCGTGGATGCTGAAGTGGCCGGGGTGCTCTTTACCGCCAACCCGCTCACTGGCAAGCGTCGAGAGGTGGTGATCGAGGCCAATCCTGGCTTGGGAGAAGCGGTCGTCTCGGGCGCGACCACCCCGGATCATTTTGTAGTCGCGATGCCCAGAGGGGAGATTGTAGAGCGTCGCCTGGGTGACAAGAGCCTCATCATTCGCGCTGCGGCTGGCGGTGGCACTGAGCAGCATGAACGAGCAGCAATGCGAACTGAGGCCTGCCTCTCCGATGCGCGCATCCAAACCTTAGCAGTGTTAGGCATGCGGGTGGAAGCGCATGTTGGCGCGCCGCAGGACCTCGAATGGGCGCTGGATGGCGACGGGCACTGCTGGCTGCTCCAGGCGCGGGCAATCACGACCTTGTTCCCACTGCCACAGGAGGCTCCCGTCACCGATGAGGAACTGCGCGTCTACCTGTGCTTCGGCGTCCAGCAGGGCACGACACGGCCCTTCACCCCCATGGGCTTCTCGGCCATCCGCCTCTTAGCCTCTGGGCTGACCACCCTCATGGGGCTGCCCCCATCCGACCCCCTGCAGGGCCCGCGCTTTATCGTCGAGGCGGGGTCGCGCATCTTCCTTGACCTGACGCGTGCGCTCCGCAGCGCATTTGGACGCCGCCTCCTCACGCAGATGATGGCTGATGCCGAAGTGCACGTCGCTACGGGGATAGGGCAGCTCGTAACCGACCCACGTCTCTCCCTCCTGCCGGGCCGGCGCTGGCGCGTTTTCCGCAGTCTGCTTCTCTTGACCGTGCGCACATGGTTGCCCTGGTATCTGCTGCAAGCGCTCCTCTTTCCTCGCATTGCTCAGGCGCGTGTCCAGCGGCTCGTGCGGCAGTCACGCTATGCAGGGACACTCTCGGCAAAAGCCATGGCGCCAGCGCATCTGCGCGCCGCCGAGCGTCTGCTCGCCCACGAGGCACCCCGCCTGCTCCCTCGCATCTCTCCCGTCATGGTTGCGGGGATGCAGGCTCATAGCGCAGCGAAGAATCTGCTCGGCGATCTGGCGAGCGAGGAGGAGTGCCAGGCCGTGTTGCGTGGCTCACCGACGAATCCCACGGTGCAGATGACCCTGGCGTTGTGGGCGCTGGCCCAGCAGGCGAGAACGGACCCGGCAACTGCGCTCCTGTTCCAGGAGCGGCCCGTTGCCGAGCTGGCCGTGAGCTATCGTGCCGGGCACTTGCCAGCGCCACTCCAAAACGGCCTTGCAGCCTTCCTGGCCATGTGGGGTCATCAGGCCGTCGCAGAGCTCGATCTCGGACTGGCGCGCTGGTCCGAGGATCCTGCTGTCGTGCTCGACCTCATGGCAACCTATCTCGGATCAGGTGATCGGGAATACAGTCCGCAGCGCCAGATCGAGCGCATGGCACAGGAGGCTGAGGCGATGATCCGCACGCTGACGCGTCGTGCGCGCAAGCGCGGCTGGCTGCGCGCGTGGCTCGTTGGCGTGAGCCTGCGTCGCGCCCATGACCTTGCCGGGTACCGTGAGATGACTCGATTTGCCGCAGCCCTGCTGTTAGCCCAGGCGCGCAGCCACCTCCTGGCAGTGGGAAGTGATCTGGCCAAGGCAGGTCGGCTCGAGCGCGCCGAGGACGTTTTCTTCCTCACGTTGCCCGAGGCACATGCGGCGCTCGACGGACATGCCCGAAGCGACTGGCGAGCGCTCGTGCGAGAACGGCACACGCGCTACGAAGAGGAGTTGATGCGTCGCCACGTGCCTCTCCTGCTGCGCTCGGATGGAACTGAGCCGGTGGCCCACGAGAAAGGCCAAGCGCAGGGGATATCTCCATCCAGGAATCACCTCCAGGGAACCGCCGCCTCGCCGGGGCTCGTCATGGGGTCTGCTCGGGTCACTCACGATCCGGTGGGCGCACGCCTGGAGCCTGGCGAGATCCTGGTTGCACCGTCAACTGATCCCGGCTGGACGCCCCTCTTCCTCGTGGCTGGTGGGCTGGTCATGGAGCTGGGAGGAGCGATGGCCCATGGGGCCATTGTCGCCCGTGAGTATGGTCTCCCTGCTGTGGTGGGGGTGAGGGATGCTACGCAGCGCATCAGGCCTGGCCAGCGGATCACCGTCGATGGCACGACCGGAACAGTCACCCTTTGGCCAGACGAGGCTGACTAGGAGAAGACCACGATGAATCTCTACCACATAGCCCTCTTCGTGCACGTCAGCGGCGTCATCGGCATCTGGATCACCCTCGGGATTTGGCTGTTCGGCCTGG
Organism: Ktedonobacterales bacterium; assembly: GCA_036391335.1. Taxonomy (GTDB): domain Bacteria; phylum Chloroflexota; class Ktedonobacteria; order Ktedonobacterales; family JADMIN01; genus DASWAC01. Next base: position 726 of record DASWAC010000436.1, on the reverse strand, counting down.
CGACACTACGGCGCGCACAGCGTGTCGGGCAAGTGCGCGCGCTCGCCTGGCTGATCGTCGTTGCCACGCCATGGATGCTACTCAGCCTTGTGCTTCTTGGGGTGGCAGGGTTCTACATGGCCCTTACCACCTGGGGTCTCCAAACCGATTGGATCGCTGTCTCTCTGGGAAGTATGCTCCTGATCGCCCCTATCGGTGCTTTCGTGCTGGATAGGCGGATGCATACGATCCTCGATCAGGCTAGAGAGGCCTCCGATGGCCCGCTGCCGGACGCGCTAGCTGCGCGGGTGCACGACCCGCTGTTGGCAACTGGTGCTCAGACGATGGCTGCGGTGCTCCTAGGGAACGTCTTCCTGATGACCACGAAACCCATCTTCATCGTCGCCATTCTCGTGATGGCGGGTGCGCTCCTCCTCGGTTTGCTGTCAGGTCTGCCGGCTCGTTGGGGGGCGATTCGTTGGGTGAGCAGGCATACTCTGTCTGCCGCAGCCGGTGGAGAAGCTGATCCCTTCCAGCGCAGGAGCATCTGGACACGGCGCTACTAGTGTGAGGCCTGATGGGTGCAGAATGAGAAGCTGGCGCTGGCCCAGTGCTTTCCTCTTGTCTGTGAGACGGATGCGGCTCATCGTGACGTGGCCCGTCCCATCCGTATCGCTCAAGCGAACGTCGAGAGGACTCTAACACCCCCGGCGGCTGGTTTCTTAGGTCTATGTCACCACACATGCA
>DASWAC010000435.1:0-3720 GCA_036391335.1 Ktedonobacterales bacterium | reverse complement strand
GAGCGCATTGATCCCCGCCTCTTCATCGGCGAGACAGGCAAGACGGGCTACACCGCGCTGGTCTCGCTGGGTGGCAAGGCCGTGCTGGCCCGCACCGCGGTGGGAGATCAGGTCTATCTGCATCCTGAGGGGCGGATCCTCTATGTGCAAAATTCGGCAGGCGAGACGCTCGGACGTGTCGAGCCCCGCCTGGCGACTCGCCTCATCAAGGCGATGGCCGGTGGCAACGAATACGCCGCCGCCATCACGGATATCAGCTCGCATGAGGTACTCGTCATCATTCGCGAGTCATTCCAGTCGCCGTCCATGATCGGCCGGGTCGTCTTTACCCCTGAGGATGCTGAGGTGAAGCGCGCCGACCGCTCTGAGGCCGGTGATGACACAGACGACGAGGGCGACGGGTTTGATGATGGTGATGACGAGGGCGATGATGATGAGGATGGCGACGGCGACGCCTCCGAGCCTGACGACGGCGAAGAATAGGATATACTCCCCCGCGAGAGCGTCGCGGCCATTCGATGGAGTGAAGTCATGAACAAAGCAAAGCGAGTCGCCTGGCACAAGCACCTGAAGAAGGCACGAAAGCTCAAGGCGAGGCAGCAAGGCGAGAGTGCGCCTCAGCGCGCGCCGGCATCACGCCCCACCACTCGCGCGAAGCACAGCTAGAGCAATTCCGGCTCTCGCGCCTTCATCCCCGTTGCCGCTGCCCACTCGCGCCACCCCAGCCGGTGGCGCGTCTGCATTCATGGCAGCCTGCCCCAGCCGAGAGGATGTCGCCCGATGGACTCGACCGGAAGCGTAGTCGTTCGCGATCTCTTGCCAGCGTTGCGACGGTGGCAAGCGCGGCTGCTCGCCGGCGAGGCCGGATTGGCGAATCCCGTGACGGGCGTCGTCACCATGCGAGCACGCCTGCCTGCCTTCGACCGGTTCGCTGGTGGCGAGATCGTCTTGCTCTCGCTGAATGCGCTGCGCTCCCTCGCACCAGTCTCTGGCATGACTTTGCCCGGCCTGGTGCGCTCGCTCGCGGGTGAGCAAGTGGCGGCTATCGCGGTGGCCGGACTCGCGGATGAGGCATCGCTCGTGGCCGCCGAGCTCAATGCCGTGGACCAAGCCACCGTGCTGGCCAACCAACACGGGCTGCCGCTGATCGCGGTGGGCCATGTCGCGCCCCTGGCCGAGGCCGCCAGTGCGATGATCGAGGAGATGCGCCGCCGTCGCGAGCGCCCACCGTCGGCGAATGAACAGCCCGACCGCTATGCTGAGCGGCTCCGGGCCAGCCTGCGTGAGGAAGCCCTGGAGGCGTTGCTCACGGGCACCTATGCCGGCGAGTCGCAGATGCGAGAGCGCGCCGCCCAGCTAGGGCACGATCTCGCGCGCCCACATGTGGGCCTACGGGTGGAGCTAGAGCCGCACGCGCCACGCGACGGCACGCCGGCCAACGTCTCCGTCAGCGCCACGGCGACGCAATTCGCTGAGCAGCTCACCGTCTCTTTGGGCGCATGGACTCATGCGCGCGCCAGCGTCATCACCGCGCTGCTGCCGGTGAGCGATGCCGCCAGCGCCGTGGCGGAGCTTATCGAGCGTGTCACGGGCTTGCTCAAGCGTGGCGTGGGCGATGACCTGCCGTGGTGCGCGGGCATGGGTGAGCCTGCCATTGGCCCCAGCCAGGCCCGGCGATCCGCCACTGAGGCCGGCGATGCCGCCCGGTTGGGGATGCTCATCTTTGGCGCAGGGCACGTGGCCCGGCAGAGCGATCTCGGCGTCTACCGTCTGCTGCTGAGCCTGCGCGACAACGGTGAGCTGGACCCCTTCGTGACGCAGACCCTTGCCCCGCTGGAGCCGCACACGCGCGCGGGGGAATCACTCGTCGAGACGCTCGAAGCCTATTTTGCCTGCGGTGGTAATCTTTCCGCCGCCGCGCGCGACCTGCACCTGCACCGCAACTCACTGCTCTATCGTCTGCACCGCGCCCGCGAGCGGCTGGGCCACGATCTCGATGACCCTGAGCGCCGCCTCGCACTGGAGGTCGCCCTCAAAGCCCGCCTCGTCTTGCGGCTGGGGCGCGGCTAGCGGACTCATCCCACCAGCGCCCGCAAGCCCTCACGGTCATGTGGCAAGCCAAAGGATTCCAACAGCTCTGAGGCATTGATGCGAAATTCCCAGAAGGCGTCGCTGCCCGCCATGACGCTGAGCGTCTGCCGTTGTGGCTCAGTGAGTGCCGCGCCGGGCTCATGCCGGCTGGAGAAGGTCAGGCGGAGCAGTGCGAGGGCCATCACCAGCGCCGGAATCGTGTCCGGGCGACTGGTTACCTTCCCCATGTCGATGGGTGCGCTACCTTCCGCTGGAGTCATAGTGATGCTCAGCGGGTTGTCGCCTGGGGTCACAGGCGCGCTATCGCCCAGTGGCCTGAGCTGACCGAAGGCCACCCGCAACGGCGGCACGGCCGACGCACCGGCAGGCCCGAGGCCAGCCAGCGCCGTGGCCACGTCACTCAGCAGCCCGCCCGCGCACCATGGGGTCTGCGCATACGCCACCGCCGCGGAGGACTCCGGGCGAGCCAGCGCCTCACCCAGCGCCACCGCCACATCGGCTGGCGTGCGCTCACCAGCCTCCCGCACCAGCCCCATGGCCGCTGCGATGCGCTCGAGTGGACGCGGCGAGGTGGTAGCCCGAGCATGCAGAGCATCCTCTGCGATGGACTGCCGCTGGCCGAGCGTGCCCACGCTGATGAGGATGGTCGCGCGCACCTGCGGCTCAGGCTCGGTGTCGAGCCGGGTAAGCAACGCCGGCACGATCACGTCAGCATGCTCAGCGATATCCGCCAGCAGATAGGCCGCCGCACCGCGCACCTGATAGCGAGGATCAGCTAGCAGCCGCTGGTAGGTTGGCTCACCTGCGTGCACCGCCGCACGCGTGGCCGCGACCCAGTCGAGCTCCTGGCGCGTCCGCTCCTGATACTCCGGCGAGCTCCGCGTTGCCTCATCCTCATAGCCCGCATGCACGTCGTGATAGGATGAGCCCTGTGCGAGGTCGGCCAGGTAGGTGAGGATGCAATCCTTTTCGGCAACGTCCGGGGCGGCGAGCAGCTCCACGAGGAACGGCACGGCATGTGGGGTCGCCTCATAGACCGTGCCCTGGTGGTAGATGTTCCCATAGAGGTCGTGGCGGGCCGACTCACGCACCTGCGGGTCACTCGATGCCAGGTCACGCAGCAGCTGCGGCACATCAGTCGCGGGGCCGTACGCGTGCTCTAGCGTCGCCCACGGCACCGCAGCCAGTTCATCGAGCATCGTACGCCTCAGTTTCATCGTTTGCCTGTCGCCGCCACAGGATACGGTGCCTCTGCGACCTTGTCAACGGAGCGGTCCCGCCGGGCTTGCGCCGCGGTGCCGCGAGGGCATAGGATAAGGCCATGCGCATACTGATTTCCGGTGGTGGCACCGGCGGACACATCTACCCCGCGTTGGCGGTGGCGCGCGAGCTGCGCCGCAAATTCGACGTGGAGCTGCTCTATCTCGGCGATGCGAACGGCCTGGAAACCAAGATCGTTCCGCCAGAGGGCATCCCGTTCGTCACTGTGCAGGCGGGCAAGCTGCGGCGCTATCTCTCGGCGGGCACACTCACAGACCTGGCGCGCATCCCCGTGGGCATCGCGCAAGCGCTGCGGGCCGTGCGCAAATTCAAGCCACATGCCGCCTTTACCAGCGGTGGCTACGTCTC
>DASWAC010000434.1:0-1634 GCA_036391335.1 Ktedonobacterales bacterium | reverse complement strand
ATCAGCACGACATCGGGGGCAGTTTGCGCCGCAACGAGGCTTTCGGTGACAGATAACGCTTCCTCGCCATCACCTGCCATACCCACCACTTCGAGGTCCGGCTCCATCTCGATGAGCTTCCGAAAGCCCTCGCACAGCAAGCGCTGGTCATCCACGATCAACACGCGAATAGGCTCAGCCATAGCTACCTCTCATCTCGTGTTCCGTATGGTGTCTGAGCGATCGCCTCGGCGTGCCCTCGCTGCTTGACTGGGATCATCACCGCGACGCGCCAGCCGTGCCCCGGCTCAGGGCCGGCCCGCACCGTGCCATCCAGGAGCGCGATCCGCTCGCGCATGCCCAGCAAGCCGAAGCCAGGCGCCCGCTCGTCGTTGCCAGCTGAAGACCCCTGGCCGTTGTCCAGCACGGTCAGCTCCACCTGGCCCTCTGGCCCCTCGCCTGTGCTCAGGTAGAGCAGCACCTTCGTCGCGCGCGCATGTTTGCGAATATTCGTCAGGGCCTCCTGGGCGCAGCGGTACAGCGTCATGGATAGGTCCGGACTCAGGGGCTGCGTCGCCTCGTCGAGATCGAGCGTGATCGCCGTCTCTCGGCTGGTCGTGGCAAATTCGGCAACGAGCCATCGTAGCCGCTCCTGCAATGTGCCGGCGGAGGCGTCGTCGGGGCGGAGCGCTTCGACCGAGTGCCGCACGTCAGTCAGGCAGGCTTTCGCTACCCGTCGTGCCTCCAGCAGCTCCCCGTGCAAGCCGGGGTCGCCGCGCGCCTCGAACTGCACCGCCGTTTCCAGCTGGACCGCGAGTAGGGACAGCGAGTGGCCCAGGGTGTCATGGATATCACGCGCAATGCGATTGCGCTCGCGGATGGCCGAAATCTCCTCCACACGGGCGCTGTACTCCTGCAGCTGGGTATGGGCCGCGGCTAACTCGGCGTGCGAGCCAGCGAGCGCCGAGTTCACCAGCGCGAGCTCGCGTATCGCCACGGTGAGCCCCACGACGGAACCGTATGAGAGCAGGAGAATCAACTGGGCATTGAAATCCCAGCGATGCATGATGAGGCTGAATGCGAGGCTAGAGCTCAGCCAGAGGATGCCGGCCGCGATCAGGCCGAGATACCGTGGGATGATGGAGGTTACCAAGCAGGCGGTAATCGTCGGCAGGAGCGGGAGCCAATTGAGGTTTGTGCTCGGGAGGGGAAGATATTGGGAAGCGCACGCCAGGAAGAGCAGGGCCAAAAACCACCAGCGAGGCAAGCGTCCCACAAGTCGTCCAAAGATCCCCAGCCATGAGATCCCCAGCCATGCACCATAGGTCACGGTGAGCAGCAGGAAGCGGGCCAGGGAGAACTGCTCGGCACTCAAGACGCTGGAAAGATAGCCGACGGCGGCGAGGATAATGGCAATCCACCGCGTACGCCGGAAGAGTGATGGCGTTGAGGTCGTTGTCATCTGTGCGTGTATGCGTGTCATTGGTGTTTCTGCTCGTGGGAGTGTCGTGCTTTCTCTCCATCATAGTGTACTGATCATCTTTCACACCTCACCAGTGCTTGCAGTCACGGGTTGCCTTCGGCCGACCTATGACGCTGGTCATAGGACCTAGGACCGCTCGCATGCTTCAAGATAGACCCTGATTCGTGACTGC
>DASWAC010000433.1:0-1910 GCA_036391335.1 Ktedonobacterales bacterium | reverse complement strand
CCCGCGCCAACATCGAGGCACGCGGCGCCGAGGCGCGCGACCTCGTCATCTCGGAGGGACGTCACCCCGCCGTGGACCATCCCTTCAAGGGCAACGTGGATCTCGATCGCCTGGAGTCCTTGTTCCGGAACCGCAGCGCCGGGCGCGCGCCACTCTGCATGATTACTATCACAAACAACGCCGGCGGTGGCCAGCCTGTGAGCATGGCAAACATCCGCGCCGTGAGCGGGCTCTGCCGCCGGTACGGTATCCCGCTCTTCCTGGATGCCTGTCGCTTTGCGGAAAACGCGTGGCTCATCAGGCAGCGAGAGCCTGGCTATGCGGAAAAGACGCCGCGAGAGATTGCGCAGGAGATGTTCAGCTATGCGGATGGCTGCACGTTCAGCGCGAAGAAGGATGGCCTGGCGAATATCGGCGGCTTTCTGGCGATGCGAGATGACGTGCTGGCTGAGGCGTGCTCTCGTCAGCTGATTCTCACCGAGGGCTTCACGACCTATGGCGGGCTAGCGGGCTATGACATGGAGGCCATCGCGATTGGGCTCCATGAGGTGCTCGATGAGGATTACCTCCGGGACCGCATCGCGAGCGTTGCCGAGCTAGGTGACCTTCTGCTGGCGGCCGGGGTGCCGATTGTGGTGCCGACTGGAGGTCACGCGGTCTATGTGGACGCTGGCGCCGCGTTGCCTCATCTCCCTGCCCATCAATATCCCGCGTGGGCGTTCACCGTGAAGCTCTATGAAGAGGCGGGGATTCGCAGCGTTGAGATAGGCAGTGTCGCGTTTGGCCGCCGCCTCCCTGATGGCTCAGAGGAGCCTGCCATGGCCGAGCTGGTGCGGCTGGCGATTCCCAGACGCGTCTATACCCGGAGTCACCTCGCCTATGTGGCCGAAGCGGTGGCCTATGTGGCAAGCCATGGCCACGAGATAGGTGGCATGCGCATCGTTGCCCAGCCGCCCATGATGCGGCACTTCACGGCGCGGCTCGCCTGGCTGAGCCCTGGGGATGCTGAGCGCGAAGCGGCGCCTGACACAACGCGGCTGGAGCTAGCGCCGAGCCCTCACTAGGCCACGCGTGACCCAGCGAGTCCTAATTGCGGGAGCCAATGCACAAAAGGAGCGCGATCGGTGGACACCAAGGCACGGCGTTCGTGGGCTGAGCCGTTCAAGATCAAGATGGTTGAGCCCATCCATATGACCTCGCGCGCGGAGCGTGAGCGATACCTCACAGAGGCAGGCTTTAATACCTTCTTGCTGCGATCAGCGGATGTCTATATTGACTTGCTGACTGACAGTGGCACTTCAGCTATGAGCGACCACCAATGGGCTGGCATGCTGCTGGGTGATGAGGCGTATGCGGGAAGCCGCAACTTCTATCATCTCGAAGAGGCGGTGCGCAACTACTATGGTTACAAGCATGTCGTGCCCACCCACCAGGGCCGAGGTGCTGAGCACATTCTCTCGCAGATTGCGATCAAAGCGGGCGATGTCGTCCCTGGCAACATGTACTTCACGACGACGCGCCTGCACCAGGAGCTCGCTGGCGGCACATTTGTTGATGTCATCATTGACGAGGCACATGACGCGATGAGCGAGCATCCCTTCAAGGGGAACATTGATCTTGGCAAGCTCGAAGCCGCTATTCGGCGCGCCGGACCCGAGCGTGTGCCATATGTGAGTGTCGCCGCGACGGTGAATATGGCGGGGGGCCAGCCTATCTCGATGGCTAACCTGAAGGCAGTGCGCGAGCTGACTGGACGACATGGCATCCGCGTCATTCTGGATGCGGCGCGCGCCGTGGAGAACGCCTATTTCATCCAGCAGCGCGAAAAAGGGTACGCAAGCCACTCTGTCGCCTCCATCCTCCACGAGATGTGCTCCTTGACGGATGGGTGCACCATGAGCGCGAAGAAA
>DASWAC010000432.1:0-2087 GCA_036391335.1 Ktedonobacterales bacterium | reverse complement strand
GCTTCTCCGCGAGCTGCGTCTCCTGCAGCGAGATGCCGATGCGCTCGCGCAGTTCGCGCTCGTTGTCGCGCCAGTTCAGGCCGAGGATCTCGACCTCGCCGCCGTCCGGCTTCGTGAGGCCTTCGAGAATCTCGATGGTGGTCGTCTTGCCCGCGCCATTGGGCCCCAGCACCGCGAAGATCTCGCCAGGGGCGACGCTGAACGAGACGCCATCCAGCGCGACACGGTCGCCGTAACGCTTGCGCAGGTCCTCCACGCGGATAGCCTCCGCAGACGCCACGCCACGCGACGTGCCTGAGCCACGCTGTGCAGATGAATTCATATGGGCCACCCTCTCGCCCGCTAGCGGTTCTCTCGTGGGCGTGGTCTTCGCCACCCTATCAGACCTTAGCCTGGCGCGTGTGGCAACGCAAACATATCACCCAGTTCGCCCGCTCTATTTGCCGCCGCCTGGCGGCATGCTACGCTAATGAGAGACGCCTCATGCCACCTGGAGAAGCCACCATGCACGCAAACATCATCCTCCCATTGCTGTCGAGCGGCGTGAGCTTCCTTTTCGCGGCGCTAGTCATGGCGCAATGGAAGCGCAAGCATCGCGCTTTCCAGCACGTGTGGGCCATCGGGCTGATCTGGTATGGCGTCAGCTCGGGCACGGAGTTCCTGGGGTCCGCCATCGGCTGGACGGAAGGGCTCTATCGCACCTGGTACCTCATCGGCGCATTCTTCGTCGCGGCCTGGCTCGGCATGGGCACCATGTATCTGCTGGCCAAGACACGCTTTGGCTACTTCGTGGCCTTCGCTATCTTCGTGGGTGGCCTCTTCTCACCGCTCAGCCAGCTTGCCGCCATTCGCGATGGGAAGCCCGCGCCCTGGTGGGTCGTCTTCACCGTGATAGGGATCTGCGCCGCCGCCGCGCTGCTGATCGCCGTCCTCACCGCGCGCGCCCGCCCGTGGGCCGCGCATGCCACACTCGCGCTGCTGGTGGCCGCCTCGCTGCTCGTCACCGTGCTCGTCTTCACGGCGCATGTGGATGCCCCCGGCTACGCGCTGGCCCCCATCACCGGCGCGCCCGTCGGCACAGCCATGCCAGGGTACCTGCGCGTGCAGACGGGACCATTCAACATCGCGGGCGCGTTTACCCTCGTCTTCGGCGCGGTCTATTCCTTCTTCATCTACATGCCCAAGCGCAAAGTCATCCCCATGCGCCTGCGCGTGCCGGTGATCGGGCCGCTCTATGGCGTGGCGGCGGTGACGGTCAACTTGATCGCCTCATTGCCCGGCGCGGTGGCCGATCTCTTTCGTGGCAAGCTGCGCTCGCGAGTGCCTGCCACGCTGCTCATCGCGCTGGGCGGCTTCGTGCCCAGCATCACCAGCGGGCTAAACCGCTTCGGCATTACCTGGGCGTTCTTCTTGGGCGAGCTGGTCGGTGTCGTCTGCATCTTCGCGGGTTTCCTCGTCAGTGAGGAGGTCTTCGCGAGCGTCTCACTGCGCCTGGGCAGGCTGACACTGGTGCGCCATGACGATGCGGAGCCCGCGGTGCAGGTCATCCCCTAGCCGGTCAGTGGCTGGCGGTCGACACGTAGAGGCCACCAGGCCCCTGTGACCCGTGCATGCTGCGTCAGCGGCTGGCGGGCATGGCCATGGCCGGTGCGATCACGCGGTTCACTGGGCCTGAGCCCAGCACCAGAAAGACATCGCCGGGCCGCCTGATCTGACGAATCAGCGCCGCGGTCTCGGCCAGCGTGCCGCCATATTGGGCCGCGCCCCCGCGCGCGACAAAGCTCTCACGCCGCATGACCGCGTCGGAGAGCGCGCTGCCGTGGATGAGGTTGACCTTCTCGGTGTCATACTCGCGCGACGGCTGGATCTCGACGGCGATGACCTCGTCGGCCAGGGCCAGGCTGTCGGCAAACTCTTCAAGAAACTTGTAGAGCCGAGTATAAAGGGTCGGCTGGAAGATGGCGACGACCCTGCGGCCTGGGAAGCGTCTGCGCGCGGTCTCAACCGTAAGCTGGATGGCATGGGGATGGTGCGCGTAGTCATCCACAAAAGTCACGTCGCCGTCCTCGATGATATCGAAGCGCCTG
>DASWAC010000431.1:0-3531 GCA_036391335.1 Ktedonobacterales bacterium | reverse complement strand
ACCTTCGCTGCGGCGCTGGCCTCCACAAAGCCGCCGGTGGTCTATCTCAAAGGCTCGGAAGAGCTGCGCATGGAGCACGTGACCGCACTGCTGCTCGGCAATCCCGCTCAGGCCTCAGTTGCGTTGGATCGCCAAACCGAGGCATGGCGACACGTGCGCTTCATGCAGCCCGATAGGCCAACCTGGCTCGAGATTGACCTGAATGCCATCGCTCATAACACCTCCGCCATCGCCAGGCTCGTCGGGCCACAGGTCAGAGTGCTGGTGAGCCTGAAGGCCGACGGCTATGGCCATGGCGCGCTGCGCGTGGCGCGCACGGCACTGCACAATGGCGCTGCCTGGCTGGGCGTGGCGACGGTCAGCGAGGCGCAGACGCTCCGGCATGCTGGCATCAGCGCGCCCATCCTCGTCTTTGGCTACATCCCACCCTGGCAGGCACGCGAGGCGGTCCGCCTGGATGTGCGTGCGGCGGTCTATAGTGTGGAGCTCGCGGAAGCCCTGGCGGCAGCGGGGCGAGATCTGGGCAAGCCCCTTCGGGCCCACGTGAAGGTGGACACCGGCATGGCCCGACTGGGCATCCGTGCCGAGGATCCCGAGGCAGTCGTGCGGTTGATCGAGCGGCTTCACGCTCTGGAATGGCTCGAGGTCGAGGGCCTCTTCACACACTTCGCAGCCGCTGATGCCGCCGATCTCACCCATGCGCATCGCCAGCTCGACCGATTCCAAACGGTGCTATCGGCCCTCGACGCACGCGCATTGCGCCCGCCGATCGTCCACGCGGCAAATAGCGCGGCGATCATCACACTGCCAGAGGCCCGGTTCGACATGGTGCGCCCTGGTATCCTCATCTATGGCCTCGCGCCATCGGCCGAGGTGGCCATGCCGCCAGAGATCCGCCCCGCGCTGGCCTTCAAGACGCGGGTGGCCCAGGTGAAGCGCGTGCCGGCAGGCGAGGGCGTGAGCTATGGCGCGACGTGGATCACCCCGCGCGAGACGACGCTGGCCGTGCTGCCGGTGGGCTACGCGGACGGATTCCGCCGTGCGCCATCGAATTGGGGTGAGGTATTGGTGCGTGGCCAATTCGCGCCCATTGTTGGTCGCGTTGCCATGGACCAGTGCATGATTGATGTGACCGACGTCCCTGGGGTCCGCGAGGGTGATGAGGTGGTGCTCATCGGCCAGCAAGGTGACGAGTCGCTGACCGCCGAGATGGTGGCAGCACGCCTGGGCACGATCAACTACGAAGTCGTCTCGGCGCTCTTGCCACGGGTGCCACGGGTGGATCCAACGGGAATGTGATAGTATGCGTGCGTTGCGCGTATGAACGAGTAGACCCCAGTCTTCGCCCGCCGGAAGGATTCACCGTGAAGGCGACGAAAGCGTCAACAGACGAGAGCAAAAAACGCTGGCCCTATGCGTGGTCAGCCCTCACGTCGCCTCATGCGCAGCGAGCGGTCACAGTCGGGCAGTGGGCGATTCGTTGGGTACAGTGGCGGCGCGAGGCTGCCTCAGCGGCGACATCAGTCACAGCACACTGGTCCCGAATGCAGTCGAGTCTCGGTGTCCTCTTTGCCACTATGACCCCGCGCCGGCTCTTCCCCGCAAGGGCGCCGTCCGCCGATTCACTGAGCTGGTCACCTCGCCTGCCCGCGCGCTCGCGCATCATCGCGAACCCGCTTGCGGGTGGCGCGCACTCAACGCAATTCACCACCGCACTGCGCGAGGTCGCCGAGTGGCTGAGCGAGCATGAGATGCCCACCGAGCTGCGATGTGCGACGAGCGCCGCCAACGCGACCGAGCTGGCCCGCGAGGCTGTCGAGCGCGGGATGGACCTTGTCATCGCGGCAGGGGGTGACGGCACCATCAATGACTGCATCCAGGCGCTTGCCGGGACATCGGTGGCGTTGGGCGTGCTCCCGCACGGCACGGTCAACGTCTGGGCGCGAGAGCTGGGCATCAGCTTCGACATGGCGCAGGCGCGTGAGGCGCTGCTGCGTGGCGAGCGGCGGCGCGTGGACCTGGGTCAGGCTGGCACGCGCTACTTCTTGCTCATGGCCGGCATCGGCATGGATGCGGAGATCGTGCGGCGCGTGGAACAAAACTGGCTGAAGCGCTATGGGCTGAAGATGGTGGATTTCGTGGCCACGGCAGGGACCCTGGGGCTCATCCACCCCTCAGAGCCGATGAAGCTGCGCATAGACGGGAAGCGCCGGACAATCCCCGCGCTCATGGTGCTGGTCAGCAACACCCGGCTGTATGGCGGCGCGCTTAGCTTCACACCGGAGGCCATCGTGGATGACGGTCTGCTCAATCTCGCGGTCATCCCTGGCCGCACGCTCGGGCAGCGCATCCGCGTCTTCGCGGCGGCCCTGGCGCACCGCAACGTGCCCGCGCCAACAGTGCGCTACTATCAGTGCCGCACCGCGCGCCTCGAAGCCGCCAGCCGAGTGCCCGTCCAGGTGGACGGAGAGATCATTGGCGAGCTGCCCATGACCTTTCGCGTCGTTCCCCAGGCGCTCACGGTGCTGGTGCCACGCAATGCCCCCACTGATCTCTTCCGCCAGCCCATCATCAGCGACTAGGGCGTGTTGGCAAATCCTCCGAGCCTGGATCGGCCCCACGAAGCTGAGCCGGCACGCCATCATGCCGGCTCTTCCGGTTCGGTCAACCGGCGCTCCTCCTGCGCACTGAGAGTTAGCAAGCGTGCCTGGATGCTGCCAAGCAGCCTGAGCAAGGTCTCCTGCTCCTCGGTGCTCAGATCCCCCACTACGCGCGCGTCCAGTTGATGGATGCGCGGCCGAATAACCGCGTGCAACTCATGTCCTGCCTCGGTGAGGGCGACCAAGACGGTGCGGCGGTCGCGCGGCTTCGCAATGCGGCGCACCAAACCGCGCTGCTCCAGGCCATTCACGAGCCAGGTCACCATACCGCGGCTCACCACCAGCCGATCGGCAATCACACGGTGCGGGAGAGGCTCCCCGGCACCATGCACGATCGAGAGGAGCTGCGCCTCAGCGGGCGTGAGCCCGTAAGGCTTCATGAGGCGTGCAACCGCATCGAGGGCCCACTCACCGGACCGCACGAGATTGAGCACACACTCGGTTGCCTGCGCCTTGGCCCCAGGCCAGTCCTGCTCGAAGGTCGATCCCATCCGTATGAGCGATTTTGGCTCCATACCTCGCTGTGTCCTCCTTTGTTGGTGTATCTATTCAATATTATACAGTTCAATACTTGACAAAACCACCCGCTTCGCCTATGCTATACGTGATGCCAGCCGACTGGGTGCCGCAGCGGCTGTCAAGTGGAATCGTTTCGCGCCATGTCCTGACCAGTGAGTGAGGAGGCCTATCGTGACGACCACCCAAGAGACCTTCCCGGAAGCGCTCACCCGCCTGCAGAGCGCCCTCGACGCCATCTTCAACGGGGATCCCCAGCCCTACATCAACCTGTGGTCACCGACCTCGGAAATCACCTTGTTCGGCGCCTGGGGCCCCTGCAAGAAGGGGCGGGCCGAGCTCGAGCCGACATTCC